>JAMPXL010000088.1 GCA_023701165.1 Geothrix sp.
CCCGCGCCTGGGGCGGGCGGTGCAGGCCGCGGGCGGCATGGGACCAGGGGACGCCGCCCATGTGGATGGTCCCGCGGTCCGCCCGCTCCAGCCCCGCCAGCAGCCGCAGGACCGTGGTCTTGCCGGAACCCGAAGGGCCGAAGAGCACCGTCACCGAGAACCCGGGCTGCGGGATCTCGAAGCGCGCCTCCACGGTGGTTCCGCCCGGGAAATGGCGTTCGGCGTCCGCCTGCAGGTGGGGGCCGCCGGAGATCAGATGAGCGTCCACGGCTTCCTCTGGTGGCGCCGCAGGGCGTAGGTGAAGGCCAGGACCAGGAAGGAGACGCCCAGCAGCAGGGCCGCCGTGCGGGCGGCGGGGGCATAGTCCATGGCCTGCACCTGGTCGTAGATGGCGATGCTCACGGTGCGGGTGCGCCCCGGCAGGTTGCCGCCCACCATGAGCACCACGCCGAATTCGCCCAGGGTGTGCGCGAAGGTGAGCACCAGGCCCGTGAGGATGCCCGCCCAGGAGAGGGGCGCGATCACGCGGAGAAAGGTGCGGAGCCGCGATTCGCCCAGGCACCAGGAGGCTTCGATGAGGCCGCGGTCCACGGAGGCGAAGGCCGCCGCCAGGGGCTGGATCATGAAGGGCAGGCTGTAGAGCACCGATGCGATGAGCAGGCCCTCGAAGGAGAAGGGCAGGGTGTGGCCGAAGAGGCCTTCCCAGGCATGGCCCAGGGGGCTGCGGGGGCCCATGGCCATCAGGAGGTAGAAGCCCAGCACCGTGGGCGGCAGCACCAGGGGCATGGCCACCACGGCCTCCACCAGGAACTTCCACCGCCACCGGGAGAAGGCCAGCCAGTAGGCCAGGGGCAGGCCCAGGACCAGCAGCGCCGCCATGGTGAGCGAGGCGAGCGCGAGGCTCAGGCGGATGGCCTGCCAATCGATCCCCGGGGCCATCAGCGGCCCTCCGCCGCGAAGCCGTACCGGCGGAGGATCGCCACGGCCTCGGGGGATCCCATGAAGCTGCGGAAGGCCAGGGCATCGGCCCGGTTCCGGGCATGGTTCAGGATCACGCCACCCTGGTCCAGGGGCGGATGGGCGTCCTGGGGCAGTTCCCACCAGCGGCCCGAGGCGGCCATGACGGGGGCCTTGGCCAGGGACAGGGCGAGGATGCCGAGATCGGCGGCGCCGGTCTGCACGAACTGGGCGGTCTGGGCGATGTTCTCGCCGAAGACCAGGCGGGGCTTCACCGCCTCGAGCAGCCCGGCCTTCACGAGCGCTGCTTCCGCCGCGCGGCCATAGGGCGCGTGGCGCGGATTGGCGATGGCCACCCGGCGGGCGGCGGGGTGCAGGAGGGCCTTCATGCCCAGCTGCTCCACGGGGATGGGCGAGTCCATGGGAACCCACAGCACCAGGTGCCCCCGGCTGTAGCGGAATTCCGTGGCGCCGTCGGCCAGGCCCGCCTCCACCAGCTTCCGGGGAAAGCTGAGGTCGGCGGAGAGGAAGAGGTCGAAGGGGGCCTTGTTCACGAGCTGGTTGTAGAGGTTCCCCGAGGATCCGTGGGTGAGGGCGACGTCGAGGCCGGGGTTCGCCCGGGCGAAGGCCTGTTTCAGATCGCCCAGGGCGAACTGCAGGTCGGCGGCGGCCGCGATGGCGAGGGTGCGGGGCGGGGCGCCCAGGCCGATGGCCCCGAGTCCGAATGCCAGGGCGGCCACGAGGGCGGGTCGCAGGCGGGATCGGAAGTGGGGCATGCGGATTCCTTGGGGGCCGGGTGTCAGGGCGCCTGCTCGATTCTATGCCGGGAAGGCCCGGATCATTGCCGCCGTCGGCGCGGCCCGTCATGATTCCCCAGGCAAGCTCCCCTCCATCGGCCGCGCAGACCGGCTTTCCATCCTCCGGCGCGGCTCTGGTTTCCAGGCCTTCCACGGGATGTCGCATGGCCCCGTTCCTCAGCCGCCTCCGCATCGCTGCCAAGCTCTGGCTGGGGTTCAGCGCCGTGGCCGGGATCCTGGCGGGGCTGGCCCTGATCCAGATCAACATCCTCCACGAGGAGGAGCACCGGGTGCTCCGCATCTTCGAGAACCGCATGGTTCCGGTGCGGCAGCTGAAGACCGTATCGGACGCCTATGGCATCCACATCCTGTTCGCAGCGCGCCAGGTCCGGGGCGGCACCCTGGAAACCCCCGAAGGGCTCCGGCGGATCCAGGAGGCCAGGCAGGAGGCGAACCGGCAATGGACCGCCTTCAAGGCTGCCGCGGGAGCCCACTCGGACCCCGAGGCGCTGGCCCGCATGGACGCGCTCATGGCCTACGTGGACCGGGACCTGGACCGCCTGGAGCAGCTGCTGGTGGAAGGGCAGCTGGCCTCCCTGGGCCGCTTCGTGGATGACGACCTGCTGCCGGAGATCCTTCCTGTCACCACCCTTCTCGCCGGGCTGGTGCAGGTCCAGGAGGATGCGGCGCAGCGGAGCGTGGACGAGATGGCCGCCCGGGCCCAGCGGACGCGGGCGCTCTCCTACGCCATGATCCTGGGAGGGCTGGCGGCGGCCCTGGGGTTGGGGTACCACATTTCGCAGGACCTCTCCGGGAGCATCCGCCGGATGGTGGCGCAGGTGCGCCGGGCTGCGGAGGGGGATCTGGAGGCGCAGGTCCGCGTCGAGGGCCGCGACGAGCTGGCGGACCTGGGGCGGGAGCTGAACCGCATGGTCGGCCGCCTGAGGGGGACCATCCATGCCCTGGCGGAGCAGGAGGCCAGCGAACGCGCCGTGCTTCAGCATGCCCAGGCGGCCATCATCGTGCGGGACACCCAGGGCCTGGTGCGCCGCTTCAACCCCTATGCGGAAGCCCTTCTGGGGTTCAGCGAGGATGAGGTGATCGGCCTTCCCGGATCCCCCTGGCTGGATCCCGAGGAGGTCGGGGCCCTGGCCAGGACCCTGTCGGAGCGCACCGGCCGGACGATCCAGGGCGAGGTCGAGCTCATCCGGCAGCTGACGGAGACGGGGCCGGACCTGAGGGAGTGGACCTTTGTGGCCCGGGACGGGCGGCGGGTGCCCATGCTGGGGGCCCTCTCCACCATCACGGCGGCGGACGGCCAGCCCGTGGGTTTCCTGGCCATCTCCTCGGACCTTTCCAGCCTCAAGGCCCTGGAGGCGGACCTCCGCGCGAGCGAGGCCCGGGCCCAGGCCGCCAACCGGGCCAAGAGCGCCTTCCTCTCCAACATGAGCCACGAGCTGCGCACCCCGCTCAACGCCATCCTGGGCTACGCGCAGCTCATGAACCGGAACAGCGCGCGCAGCCCGGAAGACCGCGACCAGCTGGGCCGCATCCTGGGGGCCGGAGAGCACCTGCTGTCGCTGATAAATGACGTGCTTTCCCTCAGCAAGATCGAATCCGGCGGCCTGGAGCTCCGGACAGGATCCTTCCGGGCCACCGCACTGCTTGAAGGCGTCATGGACATGCAGCGCATCCGGGCCGCCTCCAAGGGGCTGGAGCTGAGGCTGGAAGCCGCTCCCGGATTCCCCGAACACCTGGAGGGGGACGAGGCCAAGCTGCGGCAAGTGCTGGTGAACCTCCTGGGGAACGCCGTGAAGTTCACGGCCAGGGGAACGGTCTCGCTCCTGGCTGAATACACCGCGGGCCGCGCCACCTTCACCGTGGCGGACACGGGCCCGGGCATCGCCGAGGAGGACCAGCGCCAGCTCTTCCAGGCCTTCTACCAGGCGGCCAACCACCCCATGGCCGCCGAGGGCACGGGCCTCGGCCTGCACATCAGCCGCTCCCTGGTGCACCTCATGGGTGGGGAGCTGACGCTGTGGAGCCGCCTCGGGGAGGGCAGCCGCTTCAGCTTCAGCCTGCCCCTGCCGGAGGGGGAACCGCCGCTGGAACTGGAGGACCGGGGCCGGGTCGCGGGCCTGGAGCCCGGCCAGCGGCGCGCCACCATGCTGGTGGTGGATGACCGGGTGGAGAACCGGGACCTGCTGGTGCGGCTGCTCGAATCCTTGGACTTCCGCGTCTACGCCGCCGCCGACGGGGTTGAGGCGGTGGAGCTGTGGGGAAGGCACCGGCCCGACCTGGTCTGGATGGACCTCCGCATGCCCCGCATGAGCGGGTTCGAGGCCATCCAGCTGATCCGCGGCCGGGAGCTGGAGGAGGGGCTGCCCCATACCTTCGTGGTGGCGATCTCCGCCAGCGTCATCGACATGGACCGGGACACGCTGCGGCAGTCCGGCTTCGACGACTTCCTGGGGAAACCCTTCCGCGAAGGCCAGCTGTTTGAACTGATCTCCCGGATGCTGGGGCTGCGCTTCCGCTACCGGGAGGCCGAGGCGGACGCCCCCGCGCCGAAGGCGCTGTCGGAGCTCCTGAGACTGGAGTCCGCAGCCTGGCGGGCCGATCTGAAGGAAGCGGTGCTGATCGGGGACACCCAGGCCGCCCTGGCGCTGGCCGATCAGGTGGGAACGAAGCCCGTGGCGGAGAGCCTCCGCCAGCTGCTCAGGGCCTACAAGCTCCAGGAACTGCTCGATGGATTGAACGGATGAACAGGGAGACGGACATGCTGGTGCCCCAGGGCGACATCCTCATCGTGGACGACAATCCGGACAACCTGGATCTGCTGAGCGCCGTGCTGCGCCAGCGGCAGTACCGGGTCCGGGCCGTGCCGTCCGGCGCCATGGCGCTAGAGGCGGCCCGCCGCCATCCCCCGGAACTGGTGATGCTCGACGTGAACATGCCCGACATGGACGGGTACCAGACCTGCGAAGCGTTCAAGAAGGATGCCGCGCTGGCCCGCATCCCCATCATCTTCATCAGCGCCCTGGATGACCCCCTGGACAAGGTGAAGGCCTTCCACGTGGGGGGCCGGGACTACGTGACCAAGCCCTTCAGCGCCGAGGAGGTGCTGGTGCGGGTGGAGCACCAGGTGAGCCTGGGGCGGCTGCAGCGGGAGCTGGAAATCCAGAACCAGAACCTGCTGGACGCCAACCTCAAGCTGAAGGAAGTGAACACCCTGAAGACCAACTTCACGGCCATGCTGGTCCACGACCTGCGCTCGCCCCTCACGGTGCTGGGGATCGTCCTGGAGAAGCTGCGGGACGGTGAGTCCGTCCGGGACGAGATGCTGGGCAAGGCCGAGGATTCCTGCACCCAGATCAAGACCCTGCTGGACGAGATGCTGGAGATCTACCGCAGTGAAAGCGGGCAGCTGCCCATGGAATTCGGCGAGCTGGATCCGGCCCCCTGGCTGGCCAGCCTCATGGGGCCGTACCACCTGCGGGCGGGCTCCGCCGGGGTGGAGTTCCAGCTGGCCATCGCCGAGGGCCTGCCTGCGATCCGAGGGGACCGGCAGAAGCTGGACCGGGCCCTGGTGAATCTGGTGGACAACGCCTTCAAGTTCACGCCCCGGGGTGGTGCGGTGCGGGTGGAGGCGGGCATCGAGTTCGGGACCGGCGTGGAGGCCGGCCTGCGCTTCCTGAGGCTGTCCGTGATCGATACGGGCCGGGGCATTCCGGCGGCGGACCTGCCCTTCATCTTCGACCCCTTCCGGCAGTCCGAGCGCAGCGACGCCACCAGGGGCGTGGGACTGGGCCTGGCCATCGTGCAGCGCCTGGTGGCCGCCCATCGGGGCCAGATCCGGGCCCAGAGCCAGATGGGCTTCGGCTCGAGCTTCAGCATCCTTCTCCCCTGCTGACGGCCTTCCCCCCAGAAGGCACAATAGAGGGTTCCCCGGAGCCTCGCATGCGCCTCCTTCC
>JAMPXL010000089.1 GCA_023701165.1 Geothrix sp.
GCTGGTGGCGTCCCGGAAGATGAGGAAGAGCTGTGGGTGTCCCGGATCCTCAATCATCGGTTCCAGGGTGACCTCGCGTCTGCCCACCTTGAACCTAAGCAGGCCCGGGGCGGCCATGGGCTCTGAAGTCCCCAGCACCGTGGGGATCTGGCGGATCTGGGGCTGGGCGTAGGGCACGAAGTCCGCCTCCACCCGCCAGGCGGAATCCACCGGATACCGCGGCACGCCATGGAAGGCCTTGCGGGCCGGGGACTCCGGATCCTTGATGCGCAGTCCGAACCGGTTCCCGCGGCGGATGACGTAGAAGCGCACCCGTCCGGCCTGGAGCACATCCGGCTGCCCGTCCGCATCGGCGACCAGCACGGCCTCCGTGGCGGGCTTCCCGGTCAGGAGCAGGCCGCTGCCCGGAGAGGGCCGGAAGCGCACGGTGGTGCCCTCCAGGATGAACAGGCCCGCCTTGGCCGGGGCGGCCCACTCCGGCAGCAGCACGGTGGAGCCCGGGGCCGAGCCAAGCGTGTTCTCGCCCGGGTTCAGCCAGTCCCGGCCGATGAGGCTCAGCCAGCCGTCCTCCGCCGCGAGCTTCGCCACACGGTCCTTGTGCCAGGCGTCCACCGAATCCCGGTAGGCGTCCTGAGCCGGGGCGGCCAGGGAGAGGGCCATGAAAGAGGAGAGGGCCAGCGTGCGTTTCATGGGACCCATCGTACCAGCGCGCCGTGGACCCGGCGCAGCAGACCGGCCTAGGATGGTGCCTGTCCCCCATCAAGCACGGAGCCTCCATGCGCCGACTCGTCCTCACCCTTCTTTCCGCCCTGTCCCTTCCCATCGGCGCGGGCGAAGTCCCGCGCCGCCCGGTCCACACCTATTCCATCGTGGCCCAGGATGCGGCCACGGGGGATCTGGGCGTGGCGGTGCAGAGCCACTGGTTCTCCGTGGGCGCCTCCGTGCCCTGGGCCGAGTCCGGCGTGGGCGCCGTGGCCACCCAGAGCTTCACCGATCCCAGCTACGGCGCCCTGGGCCTGGCCCTCATGAAAGCGGGCAAGCCCGCGCCCGAGGCCCTGAAGGCCCTGCTGGCCGCGGACGCGGACCGCGAGGTGCGCCAGGTGGCCATGGTGGACGCCCAGGGCCGGACCGCGGCGCACACGGGCGCCAAGTGCATCCAGGCCGCGGGCCACGAGGTGGGCGAGGGCTTCACCGTGGAGGCCAACCTCATGGACAAGGCCACGGTCTGGCCCGCCATGGCCAAGGCCTTCCGCACGGCCCAGGGCGACCTCGCGGACCGCCTGCTGGCGGCCCTCCGCGCCGCCCAGGCCGAGGGCGGCGACATCCGCGGCCAGCAGAGCGCGGCCATCCTCATCGTGAAGGGCAAGGCCTCAGGGCAGCCCTGGAACGACCGCCTCTTCGACCTGCGGGTGGAGGACCACCCGGATCCCCTGAAGGAGCTGGGCCGTCTCATCCAGCTGCGCCGGGCCTACCTCCTCATGGACCAGGGCGATGGCTTCGTCACCGCCGCCAAGTGGCCCGAGGCCAAGGCCGCCTATGCCGCCGCCGCCAAGCTGGCCCCCGGCATCTGGGAGATGCCCTTCTGGCAGGCCGTGGCCCTGGCCTCCAGCGGCAAGCGCGACGAGGCCCTGCCCCTCTTCAAGCAGGTCTTCGCCGCCGAGCCCTTCTGGAAGCGCCTTGTGCCCAGGCTCGCCGACGTGGACCAGCTGCCCAGGGATCCCGAGTTGTTGAAAGCCATCCAGGCTCAGTAGATCAAAGAATGTTTAGCCACGGATGAACACAGGTGGACACGGATGAAGACGTGGCTCTTATCTGTGTTCATCTGTGGCAATAAACGGTGATCACTCCACTTGGCAGATCACTTCCCGGTGGGCTGGTGTTCAGCCTTCGGCGCCATGAGCATGCGCAGGCCGTAGAGGACGGCGCCCACGAGGATGAAGCTGTCGGCGAGGTTGAAGGTCCAGTAGTGCCAGGTGCCGAAGAGGAAATCCAGGAAGTCCACCACGGCGCCCCGCAGGATGCGGTCGATGCCGTTGCCCAGGGCGCCGCCGAGGATGAGGCCCAGGCTCACGCGATCCCAGGTGGGGGTCCCCTTCGCCAGGAAGAGCCGTCCGAAATAGAAGACGGCCGCCAGCCCCGCGAGGCCGAACAGAATGAACCGCGCCGTGTCCGGCAGCCAGGTGAGGCTGCCGAAGATGGCGCCCCGGTTGAAGCCCAGGGTCAGGTAGAAGAAGCCCTTGATGACGGGCAGGGATTCGCCTTCCCGCAGCAGACCGAGAATCCAGGCCTTGGAGCCCAGATCCGCGGCCAGGACGGTGGCGGGAAGCAGCAGCCAGAGCAGACGGCGCACTAGGCCACCACCGCGGCGCAGCGGACGCACAGGGCCGCATCCTCGCCCGCGCCGTGGCCGCCCTTGCGGTTCCAGCAGCGGGGGCACTTCTCGCCCTGATGGGTGGTGACCGCGACCATGGGGCCGGCCGCAGCGCTCGAATCTGCGATTCGAGCGATGGAAGAAACCACGAGGAGATCGTCGAGGGACTCGCCGAGGCTTTCCAGCATGTCCCAATCTTTCTCGCTTCCCAGGGTGATTTCCACGGCCGCGTCAAGGCTGGTACCGACGGTCTTGGCGGCGCGGTGGGGTTCCATGGCGGCCTGCACCGCTTCGCGCACGCCCCAGAGCTTGGCCCAGGCCAGGTCGTTCTTCATCCCGGCCGCACCGCGGGTGAGAAGCGGGAAGTGTTGTTCATGCACACTCCCGGAACAGCCTGGGATTTGCTCCCAGGCTTCGTCGGCCGTGAAGCTCAGGACCGGGGCCAAGAGAGTGCAGAGGCCCTTCACCAGCTCCCAACAAGCCTGCTGGCAGCTCCTTCGGCGTGGGGAGTCCAGAGCATCGCAGTAGAGGCGATCCTTGATGATCTCGAAGTAGCGGCCGGACAACTCTAGCTGGCAAAATCCGTGGACCATCTGAGTGACCTGGAGGAACCCAAATCGGTAATAGGCATCTTGAGCCTCCAGGCTAGTGCGGCCGAAGGCGTCCAGCACCCACTGGTCCAGGGGGGCGAGGTCCTCAAGGGGTACCGCGTTCTTGACCGGGTCGAAGTCCGCCAGGGCCCCCAGCAGGAAGCGCAGGGTGTTGCGGATCTTGCGGTAGGCGTCGGCGCTGCGGTCGAGAATCTCCTTGGAGATGCGGATGTCCTCGCTGTAGTCGCAGCTGGCGGCCCACCAGCGCAGGATGTCGGCGCCCAGCGTCTTCAGGATCTCCTCAGGCGTGATGACGTTCCCCAGGCTCTTGGACATCTTCTGGCCCTTGCCGTCCAGCACGAAGCCGTGGGTCACCACCTGCTTGTAGGGCTTGGTGCCCGTGGCGGCGAGGTGGAACAGCAGGGAGCTGTGGAACCAGCCCCGGGGCTGGTCCGAGCCCTCCAGGTAGATGAACTTCCCGTAGTCGCCGCGGTTCAGCTCCGAATGGGACTCGCACACCACGGAGGCGCTGACGCCGGAATCGATCCACACATCGAGGATGTCCGTTTCCTTCTGGAAGGCCGTGGAGCCGCAGGGGCAGCGGGCACCGGCGGGCAGGAGGCCTGCCACGGGCAGCTCCGACCAGGCCTCGATGCCGCCGGCCTCGATGGCGGCGGCGGCGGCCTCGAAGATGGAATCCGCCACCAGCGGCTCGCCGCAGGCCTCGCAGCGCAGCACCGTGATGGGCGTGCCCCAGGCGCGCTGGCGGCTGATGCACCAGTCGGGCCGGCCCGCGATCATGGCGTGGATGCGGTTCTGGCCCTGGGCCGGGATCCACTGGGTCTGCTCGACGCCCTCGATGCCCAGCTCGCGCAGACTGCGGCCTTTTCCGGCCAGTTCCGAATCCATGGTGATGAACCACTGCTCGGTGGCGCGGAAGAGGATGGGCGTCCGGGTGCGCCAGCAGTGCGGATAGCTGTGGGTGAGGGTCTCCTCATGAATGAGGCGCCCCTCCCGCTTCAGGCGCTCCACCACCAGGGGATTGCCGTCGAAGATGTTCTTCCCCTCCAGTTCGGGATCGTTCACGGCCGGGAGGAACTTGCCGTCGGGTCCCACCAGCTGGAGCAGGCCCAGGTGGTGGGCCAGGTTGAAGTCGTCCACGCCGTGGTCCGGCGCCGTGTGCACCAGGCCGGTGCCGGTGTCGGCGGTGACGTGGTCGCCCAGCAGCACGGGGCTGGCGCGGTCGATCCAGGGGTGGCGGGCCACCAGCGTCTGGAATTCCTTGCCCTTGCGGATCTCCACCGTGTGCAGCTCGGCACCCAGCTTCTTGGCGAAGTCCTCGCGCAGGGTGACGGCCACGATGTAGTGGCGGTCCATGTCGCCAACCTGGGCGCGGACCACCGCGTATTCCAGGTCCGGGTGCATGGCCACGGCCAGGTTGCTGGGCAGGGTCCAGGGCGTGGTGGTCCAGATGGGCACGAAGAGGGGGGTGGGCAGCTCCAGGCGTCTCGCCTCGGCATCGGCCACGGGGAAGGCCACGGTGATGGCCGGGCTGGTCTTGTCGGCGTACTCGACTTCGGCTTCCGCCAGGGCCGTGCGGGCGCCGTAGCTCCAGTGGACGACCTTCAGCTTGCGGGTGACGCTGCCGCTCTTGAAGAGCTTCGCCAGGTGGCGGACGGTCTCGGCCTCATAGCGGGGCGCCATGGTGACGTAGGGCTCCTCCCAGGCGCCCAGCACGCCCAGGCGCTGGAAGGCCGTGCGCTGGGTGTCGATCCACTTCTGCGCGTAGGCGCGGCACCTCTGGAGGAACTCGGCGCGGCTCAGCTCACGGCGCTTGGGCCCCAGGTCCTTCTCCACCGCGTGCTCGATGGGCAGGCCATGGCAGTCCCAGCCCGGCACGTAGGGCGATTCGTAGCCCTCCATCCACCGGGACTTCACCACCACGTCCTTGAGGATCTTGTTGAGGGCGTGGCCCATGTGGATGGCGCCGTTGGCGTAGGGCGGGCCGTCGTGCAGCACCTCGCGGCCCCTGCCCCGGCCAGCGGCGTTGTCCGCCTTGCGCCTGGCCTCGATGCGGGCGTACAGGCCCTCAGCCTTCCAGCGCTCCAGGCGCTTCGGCTCCCGCTGGGGCAGGTCCGCCTTCATGGGAAAATCGGTCCTGGGAAGGAAAACCGAATATTTCTTAACCGGAGCTTGCTCGCTCATCGGCGCCCTCGTGCGTCGGGGGGCGCACCCAAGCGCCCCGGGGTTGATCTTCCAGTTCACCACGGAAACCCTTGCACTCACAAGGGAAAGGGCCCGGATGACCGGGCCCTTCCAGTAAGTCGAAACCGATCAGAGCTGGCTGGTGCAGTGCTTGCAGCGGGTGGCCTTGAGGGGCACCTGTTCGAGACAGGCCGGACACTCCTTGGTGGTGGGCGCGGCCGCCTCCTTCTTCACGATCCTGCCCAGGAACTTGATCAGCACGAGGAAGATCACCAGGGCGATGATCAGGAAGTCCAAGGTGGCGCCGAGGACCGCGCCCACCCGGAACTTGCCGAGGACCCACTCCTCCCACTTCATGTTGGCGGGCAGGACATAGGTCACCAGGGGCATCACGATGCCATCCACGAAGGCCGTGACGATCTTGCCGAAGGCGCCGCCCACGACCACGGCGATGGCCAGATCGACCACGTTGCCCTTCATGATGAAGGCCTTGAATTCGTCTTTCATGGACATGGCGGATCTCCCGAACAAAGCGGCGGGGGCGCGCACGCCCCC
>JAMPXL010000090.1 GCA_023701165.1 Geothrix sp.
CGGGCGGCGAAGGTGCTCCCTTCCCGCAGCGCGTCCGGGAGGGGCTCGTCCCCCTCCTTCCCGGCCAGGGGCCGGAGCCGGCGGGTGGCCTCGTCCTGGGCCGCTTCCATCGCAGCTCCCGGCCTGGGCCTGGGGGAGACCGGTGCGCCCGCGGGTTCCTGGCCCCCGGTTCTCCTCCGGGCCGTTTCCAGCAGGGCCAGCCATTCATCCTTGACCCGCAGCTCGGCGAGCATGGAACGGAAGGTCCGCGTGAGCACGCCCACCTCATCCTCCGTGGGGACGAGGGCCAGGGTTTCCGGGGGCTCCCCTTCCGCCAGGGCCTGCGCGGCGGAGGCCAGGGCCTTGAGGGGGGCCGTCACCGTCCGGGCGGAGCGAAGGCTCAGGCCCAGCGCCACGAGGAGCCCCGCGACCCCCACGGCCAGGATGGCCTTCTGCAGGTTGCGGAAGGGCGCCAGCAGGGGGTCCATGGGCATCAGCAGGACATCCGCCATCTCCAGGTCCAGGGCATTCACCCCCCGCAGCGGGGAGATCATCCCCAGGTAGTTCCGCCCGCCCAGGCTGAAGGACAGCACCTTGGACCGCTGGCCATCCAGGACCTGGGCCCGGACCGCCAGGAACGACGGCTCCCGGGACAGGAGGCGGTTCAGGGCCTCCGCTTCCGGCAGGGTCGTCCCCAGCGTCCGGAACTGGCTCAGGAGTGCCAGGTGGGCGGAGGGATCTCCCCGCTGGGGCCCGGCGATGGCCAGCCGCCGCAGGTCGACGGCGGCCCGGTCATCCACCCGGACCCCCACCAGCATGGCCCCCAGGGGCCTTCCCCCGGGGGATGCCAGAGGCCGGGCCACCGCGTGATAGACCCCGGGCCGGTCGCCCCAATCCACCCGGAGGAAGCCCCGGTAGGAAGGACCCGGATGGCCTTCCGACATGGCGTCCTCGGGCGCCAGGGCCATCTGGAGGATGCCGGCGTCCGGGAAGGCGGGGCGGGCGCCCCTGGCGGTGCAGGCCAGGAGCGCGCCATCCGGCTTCACCACGAGGGCCACTTCCGCGCTCAGCCGGGGGAGGTTCTCCACCAGGGCGTCCGTGAGGCTGGTCGGGGCGCTCGACTCCAGGGCCTGCTCGACGAGCGCGACGTTGCCGGAGTACTGGGCGAAGACCTCCAGCCCCGCATCCATGGAGCGTCCCTGCTGCTCGAAGGCCCGCTCCAGGACATAGCCGCCCGCCATGAGGCTGTCATGGGCGGTGGCCCTCGCCCCCCGCTCGGCCTCGCTGTAGGCCACCCAGAGGATGATCGACAGGAGCCCGAGGATGGCCGCCGCCTGCCGGATGAAGAAGGTCCACGCCAGCGTTCGGTACCAGCGGATGGGCGGCTGCATGGGCATCCCTCGGTCTCTCCATCGGTATACTTGCCTCGAATCTACTCTGGATGCCCGGGAGCGTTTCCAAGCATGTTGCGACCCCTTGCGCATGGCCTGTCCGCCCTGGCCCTGACCGCGCCGCTCCTGGCGGGCGGGCTCGCGGGGCCCGTGCGGCTGCGCGAGCGGGACGGCCGGCTGCGGGCCTCCCTGAAGGACTGCGTGGCCATCCTGGAGCCCGCGGAGGGGCCAGCCCTGGCGGTGCGCCCTTCGAAGCCGGTCTCCATCCGCACGGTGGGAAAGCAGTTCCTCCCCCGGGTGTCCATCGCCACCCCGGGCACCGAGGTCGCCTTCCCCAACCTGGACCACATCCTCCACAACGTGTTCAGCGTGACCCAGGGGAACCGCTTCGACACCGGGCACTACCAGCCCGGCGACGCGCCCCGGGTGAAGGTGGCGAACCCCGGCCTGGTGAAGCTCTACTGCAACGTCCATCACCAGATGAACGCGTTCCTCTGGGTGGTGGCCACCCCCTTCGCGCAGACCCTGGACGGCCGGACGGGGGTCCAGTTCGATCAGGTCCCCGCGGGCACCTACCGGCTCCGCCTCTGGCATCCCGAAGCCGGCGAGAAGGCCTGGATGGTGAAGGTGGGCGCGGGCCTCACCGAGGGGGCCTGGGACCTGGAGGTCTCCCTGCCGGTCGTCGAGCCCCACAAGAACAAGTTCGGCCGGGACTATGCGCCGCCCGTGGATGACCGGAACTACTAGGCCCTAGAACCGCTTCATCAGGACCAGCATCTTCCGCGTGACCCGGTACTCGTCGCCGTCGGCCTGCTGCCGGAGCACCACGACCGAGGCGATCCACCGGCCCGGAAGGGGCAGGGAGGCCTCGAACCTGGGGCCCCGGGCCCGGCGGTAGAACCACCATTCATCGCCATTCACGGGATAGAGGGTGCCTGTGGAGGAAAGCCGCTGCCAGGTGAACGACAGCTGGGGCCAGTAGACCCGCTCGCGGCTTCCCGCCGTGACCTGCACTTCCTCGCTGGTCTCCCGGGTTTCCGGATTCCTCGCTTGGAACCACCGGGCCGACCACGGGAAGGCCGAGTTCCACGTACCCGAGGCCCCGCCCGCGTCCACCACCATCCGCTGCCGCTCCAGCGCGCTGCGGCCGGGGAGGGGCCTCAGGCGGGCGACACCGGGTTCCCACCCCAGGGTCCAGCGCCCCGCGTGGGCGGTCCAGGACCAGGGACCCGTGTCCAGCTTGAGGACCGCCTGCCCCGCAGCCAGATCCACCGCGCCTCCGAGGGGGGTGCGGACCCGCCCCACCGCCACCCGGACGCCCGCTTCCTGCAGGAGGCCTTCGAGGCCCCGGAACCCCGCCGTGCCCCCCACCCCCAGGAGGCGGAGGTCCCGGTCCCACAGGGCCTGCGAGCTCATCAGGCCGTTCTCCTGGAAGCCCACGCTCAGGGCCCCGAAGGCCCGCTCCGCCACCCAGGACACCTCGCCGCGGGCCACGTCGATCTGGGTCCCGTTGGACGGCTGCTGGTCCCAGCGGGGCGCGTTGAACCGGTTGCCGTCCGAGCCCACCGCCGAGCGGGTGCCCGCCTCCAGGCGCACGGCCCCGGAATCCCAGGACCAGCGGAGCCGGAGCTGGAGGCCCGCGCGGCGGAAGGAGTCCGGCGCATAGCCGGGATCCGAGAGCTGGTCGCCCCGGAACGTCCACTCCCAGGCGGGCTGCCAGGGGCCCGGCGCCTCCGGCGGGAAGGGCGCGGCCTCCTGGCCGAAGGCCAGGGCGGCCACGAGGGGGAAGGTCCAGCGACGGATCGGCATCATCCTCCGGGGGGTGCGGTTCCGTGGATGGTAGTCCAATGCCCCGGGCCGGCGAAGGGCACCGGAGGGGCCCCCGTTCCCAAACCGGATCTGGTGATGGCCCGCCCGGCCCCCCAACCTGGAACGTGGGCCGTCCCGGCCGCCTTGACGGGATCTGTCCGCAACCGGATTCTGACCCGAGCCACGGAGTTCCATTTTGGGCAGCTGGGATCTCGCCATTGCGCTGGACCGATCCAATGCGGAGCCCCTGTACCTGCAGCTGGTGAAGGCCCTCGAGGAGGGCATCCGGAGCGGGCGCTTCAAGCCCGGGGACGCCCTGCCGGGAACCCGCGCCATGGCGGAGCTGCTGGGCGTCAACCGCAACACCGCCCTGGCCGCCTACCGGGAACTCGAGGCGGAAGGCTGGATCGAAGTCGCCCCGGACCGGGGCACCTTCGTCGCCCGGAAACAGCCCTTCGTCCTGGAGGTCGCCACGGGGATCTCCGCCCAGGATTCGGCCTCCTGGAAGCGGGCCACGCCCCCCAGCGGGCCCTTCTTCCAGCCGGGGGCGCCGGCGCTGGAGTCCTTCCAGCTGATCCCCGACACGACGGACCTGCGGCTGGCCCCCACGGAGGCCATCCACCGGGCCTACGGCCGGGTGCTGAAGCTGCACCCGGAGCGGCTGCTGCAGCCGGGCTGGGATCCCAGGGGGTTTCTCGACCTGCGGGACTCGCTGGGCAAGATGCTGCGCGACATGCGGGGCCTGACGGTGGAGGCCGGCAACCTCCTGCTCACCCGCGGCCTGATGAGCACCCTCAACCTGGTCTCCCGCGTGCTCTTCGCCCCCGGGGACGCCGTGGCCGTGGAGAACCCGGGGCTCTTCCGGGTGGCCGAAGCCTTCCGGGCCGCCGGGGCGCGGCTGTTCCCCGTCCCCGTGGACGCCCAGGGCCTGGATGTGGAGGCCCTCGAGGCCCTGCTGATCCAGGAGCCCATCCGCCTGCTGTATCTCACCGCCAGCCCCCAGCACCCCACCCAGGTGAGGCTGGACGCCGTCCGGCGCGCGCGCCTGCTGGAGCTGTCCAGGGTGCATGGGTTCCGGATCCTGGAGGGGGATCCGAGCCTGGGTTTCCACCGGGAGAAGAACCCCAGCCTGCCCCTGGCCGCCGAGGATCCCCATGGCCGGGTGCTCTACTTCAGCAGCTTCGAGCAGATCCTCGCCCCGGGACTGCAGGTGGGGTTCCTGGCGGGCGAGGCTGGCCTCATCAAGGCCCTGGCCCAGCAGCGGCAGCTGGTGGACTGGCCCGGGAACCTGGTCCAGGAGGCCACCATCGAGGAGACCCTGCGGGACGGCGAGATCGTCCGGCACCTCCGGCGCATCCGCAAGCTCACCGAAGAACGTCGGGAGACCATGGTGGACCGGCTCCTGCTGCACCTGCACCCGGCCATCTCCGTGAAGAACCCGCAGGAGGGGCTCTCCCTCTGGGTGCGCGTGGCCGAGGGGGTGCCGCTGGAGGCCTGGACCGAGCGCTGCCTCGCCCACGGGGTGGTCTTCTACCCCGGGGCCCTCTACGACCTGCACCGCCAGACCCTCCCCCGCATCTGCCTCGGGTTTGCGGCCCACACCCTCGACGAGCAGAACGAAGCCTGCTCGCGCATGGCCCTCGCCCTGAAGGAGGCCCGCGCCGGCCTTCCGCGCGACCGGAACCCCGCCCCCCGGCGCTGAGGCGCCGGGGCTTCGCCATCCGGTTTCACAATTCCATATTCGTCGTTTTTTACATAGATAAACCCTTTCCTCCTGGCGCAATTCGGGTTCAATCATTAGGATTCACCCATCACCGGGAGCCCATTTGCCGAACTCGCATTCCCACGGGCTGGATCTCAAGGGCTTCCTGCTCAGGATCGACCGTCTCGATGCGATCAGCCGGCTCCAGCAGGCCGAGGCGCGGATCCGGGCGCTGGAGGGGCGGCTGCAGGAGCTGAGCCTGCTGGACCCCGTCACCGGGCTCGCCAACCACCGCCACTTCGCCGACCGGCTGGCCCAGGCCCTGCGCCTGGCCCAGCGGCACGGCCATGTGCTCAGCGTCCTCTTCCTGGATCTGGACCGCTTCAAGCGCGTCAACGACCTGCTGGGCCACCAGGGTGGCGATGAGCTGCTGCGGCTGGTGGGGCAGCGCCTCCAGGGGGCCCTCCGCCAGGGCGACACCCTGGCCTGCATGGGCGGCGGCCGCTTCATGGCCCTGCTGCCGGAGATCAAGGACGTCATGGCGGCGGCCCGGGTGGGGCAGAAGCTGCTGGAGGCGCTCCAGCCACCCTTCCGCGCCGGCGCGCGGGAACTGGACCTCACCGCCAGCATCGGCGTCTGCGTGCATCCCCAGGACGGCCTGGACGCCCAGACCCTGGAATCCCACGCGGAATCCGCCATGTACCGCGCCAAGGAGCGCGGCGGCAACCGCATCGAGTGCTTCACCAGCACGCTCAACGCCGTGTCCCTGGAGCGCCAGGAGCTGGAGAGCTGCCTGCGGGAGGCCCTGCAGAACGGCGAGCTGCAGATGTACTACCAG
>JAMPXL010000091.1 GCA_023701165.1 Geothrix sp.
ATGGCGCTGGGGAATCGCAGCGGCGGCAGCCTTCGAGGGTCCCGCAGCTCCCGGCAGACGGACGGCATCTCCGGGACGCAGGGCCCTGACCGCTTCCGGATTGAGGCGCATCAGCTCGCCGAGGGACAGCTGCCGCGCCCGGGCGATCTTGGCCAGGGTGTCGCCGGGCCTGGCCCGGTAGCTGGCGCCGGCGGGCTCGTCCACCGGTCCGGCAGCGGGCGGGTCCACCTTCGCCGGAGCGGGCGCCTCGGCGGCGGGAGCAGTCACCGGGATGGCGGGCACAGGCGCGGGGCCGGGATCAGCAGGCAGCGCGGGAAGGGGAGCCAGCGGCTGGTCCCCCAGCAGCTTCACGCGCTCGATGCGGGGCGCCTGATCCCGGACATCCGGGCCGGAGCTGGGGGGCGGCACCAGCAGCCGCTTGCCGGCCTTGAACTGCTTGGCACTCAGGTCGTTGGCGTCCAGCAGTTCATCCGGTGTGAGCTTGAACCGCCTGGCCACCTTGGCGAGGGTGTCCCCCTTGCGCACGGTGTAGTGCTGGAAGGCCGGTTGCTTGCCACCGGTCATGCGGGCGAGCTGGCGCAGGCACTCCAGCGCCTTGCCGGGCGGCACGCGGAGGGTGTAGCTCCCCGGCGGCGTGGAGCCCCTCAGCAACTCGGGATTCAGGGCCTTCAGGGTGGCCGTGTCCGTCCCGGCGCAGCGGGCCAGCACCGCGAGGCTGGTCATGCTGGGCACGGACACGGTCTCGTAGGTGTAGGGGGCCAGGGGCACGATGCGCAGGCCGTAGCGCTCCGGGTTGCGGCCCACCAGGATGGCCGCGCAGAGCTCGGGGACGTAGTTCTTGGTTTCGGTGCGGAGCCAGCGCGAGCGCGCCATGTCCCAGAAGTTCCGGGTGCCGAGGTTCTGGTAGGCCCGCTCCAGCGTTCCGGGGCCCGCGTTGTAGCCGGAGACCGCCAGGTACCAGTCGCCTGAGGTCTCGTAGAGCCGCTTCAGGTAGCGGGCGGCAGCGCGGGTGGATTTCACCGGGTCCCTGCGCTCCTCCACCCACGCGTTGGCCGTGAGTCCGTAGATGCGGCCCGTGGAGCGGATGAACTGCCACATGCCGACGGCCTTGGCGCGGCTCTTGGCCTCGTTGCGGAAGCCCGATTCGATGACGGCCAGGTAGGCCAGGTCCTGGGGCACGCCCTCTTCCGCGAAGACCTGGCGCACCATGGGCATGTATGTGGCGGCGCGGCCCAGGGCGTTCTCCATGAAGCCGCGCTTGGTGGTCGTGAAGAGGCTCACCCAGGTGAGCACCTTGTCGTTCAGGTCGATGGGGAAATCGTAGGTGGCGCCCTTCTCCGCCTCGCGGACCTTCTCCAGCTCGATCCGGAGTTCCTCCCCGCTGATGGAGACGACCTCCTCTGCAGCCTTGAGGCCCGGCTCCGCATCCGCCGGGGCTTCGGCCGCCAGCTGGTCCTGGACATCCTTCAGCCGCTGGAGCAGGGCCTGGGCTTCCGGGCCCTGGAGCAGTTCCGCCGGCCAGTCGGCCGTGAGGACATCCGCCTCCTCGGCGCGGTCCTCCGCGGCATCGTCATCCTCCGCTTCCAGGGCCTTCTCGGCGGCCTCCACGAGGGCGCGCAGCCGGGCCAGGCGGACCCCGTCCGACTCCGCCGCCCGCGCGGGGGGAGCGGCCGTCAGATGCGTCTGGGGGGACGGCACCGGCGGCTGCGCCGGCACCGTCCCCCAGAGGAGCGTGGCCAGGATGGGAAGAGGCACGGGCCTAGTGGCTTTCGGCGCCCACCAGGGCCTCGTAGGCCTTGGCGTCCAGAAGGCCGGCCAGGTCGCCCGCCAGCTTGATCTTCACCATCCAGCCCTTGCCGTAGGGGTCCTCGTTCACGGCTTCCGGATGGTCGGCCAGGGTCGCGTTGGCTTCGAGGACTTCACCGCCGACCGGCATGTTCAGCTCGGAGACGGTCTTCACGGATTCCACTGTGCCGAATTCCTCGCCGGCCCCGAAGGCCTCACCCGCCTCGGGCAGGTCCACGAACACCACGTCGCCCAGGGCGTCCTGCGCATAGTGGGTGATACCCACCAGCGCGGTGCCGTCGCCCGCGGGCTTCAGCCATTCGTGGTCCTTGGTGTACTTCAGGTCGGCAGGGAACATGGATCCTCCAGTGGGGTCTTTGTTGACGGATGGTCGCAGGCTACTTCGTCCGCTTGTAGAAGGGTGTGGGGATGATGTCGGCGTCCACGGCCCGGCCGCGGATCTCGATCTGGATGCGGCCGCCCACTTTGGCCAGTTCTGTGGGGACGTAGGCCAGGCCGAGGTTGATGCCGCAGGTGGGCGAGGGGGCGGCGCTGGTGACGAAGCCGATCTGTTTGCCGTCCTGCACCACGGGCATGTGGTCGCGGGCGATGTCGCGCTTCTCCAGGGTCTTGAAGCCCACCAGCTTGCGCGGCGCGGGGGCTGCCTTGGCGGCCAGCAGGGCCTCGCGGCCCATGAAATCGCCCTTGTCCAGCTTCACGATCCAGCCGAGGCCGGCTTCCAGTGCGTGGATGGTGTCGTCGATCTCGTGGCCGTAGAGGGCCATCTTGCATTCCAGGCGGAGGGTATTGCGGCAGCCCAGGCCTGCAGGCAGCAGTCCCTTCGGGGTGCCCGCGGCCATGACGGCGTTCCAGAGCTTTTCCGTGTCCCCGGCAGCGCAGTAGAGCTCGAAGCCGTCCTCGCCGGTGTAGCCCGTCCGGCTGATGAGGCACTTGACCCCGGCCACTTCGCCGTGGGTGAAGAAGTAGTAGCCGATGGGATCCAGCGGAGTCTTCGTGAGGGGCTGGAGGATGTCCACGGACAGGGGGCCCTGGAGCGCGATCTGGCCGGTGGCGGGGCTTTCGTTCACCACCGTGCAGTCGAAGGCGGGGGCGTGCTTCTGCACCCACGCGAAGTCCTTGTCCGAATTGCCCGCGTTCACCACCAGCAGGAACTCCTGCTCGCCCTCGCGGTAGACCAGCAGGTCGTCCACGAAGGTGCCGTTCTCGTAGAGGAAGGCCGTGTAGTGGACCTGGCCGATGGCCAGCTTGGAGACGGCATTGGGGGTCAGGTGCTCCACCAGGGCCAGGGCGCCGGGGCCCTTCACGCGGATCTCGCCCATGTGGCTCACGTCGAAGAGGCCGGCCCTGGTCCGCACGGCCTCATGCTCCGCGAGGATGCCCGCGGGATACTGCACGGGCATGTCCCAGCCGCCGAAATCGACCATCTTGGCGTTCAGGGCGCGATGGGCCGCGTTCAGGGGCGTCTTCATGAGTTCGGACACGGAAGTGGACATGGGGATCTCCAGCGGGAAACCCCAGTCTATCGCCTGGGAACCCAGGGCAGAAGGCCCGGGACTTCCCAGCCGAGGCTCCACAGACCACCCGGACCCTCGCTTGTGATGAGACGCACAGCCAGAGGCAGGACGAGGACGCCGGTCTGGGCCGCGCGGTCCAGCTCGGCGGCATAGGCCGGATCGATCTCCCGGGCCGCGTCGAAGCGGTCCACATCGGTCCGGTGGACGAACAGGGCGATGGCCGCCCGGTGGCCCTCGCGCGCCATGGCCTGGAGTTCCCGCAGGTGCTTGGTCCCCCGCTCCGTGACCGCATCCGGGAACAAGGCCCAGGGCCCCTCCTTCAGGGTGGTGTTCTTCACCTCGATGAACACCTGGCGGTCCTCCCCGTCCAGGGCCAGCACATCGATGCGGCTGTTCTCGGCGCCGTATTTCACCTCGGTGCGGACGCTGTGCAGGCCCGGCAGGCCCGGCAGCACATCCCGCCGGGCCGCTTCCGCCACCACGCGGTTGGGCATGCCCGTCTCTACGCCCACCCAGCCCCCGGGCCTCGCCACCGCCAGCCAGGTGAACTTCAGCTTGCGGGCCGGATTGGCTGCGGGTTCCAGCAGCACCCGGTCGCCAGGCTCCCAGCAGGTCTTCATGGAGCCCGTGTTGGTGGTGTGGGCCGTGACGACGGAACCATCCGCCAGGCGCACGTCCGCCAGGAAGCGCTTGTAGCGCTGGAGCAGCGTGCCCGCCACCAGGCCGGTCTTCTCCAGCAGGATCATGGCCACTGGGCCAGGATGCGATCCACCGCTTCGGCCAGGTCCGCGGCCACCAGGTCGGCGCCGGCGCCTTCCACCTGGGCGCCGTAGCCTGTGCGGACCAGGGCCACGCGGCACCCGGCCCGGCGCCCCGCCTCCAGGTCGATGGCCTTGTCGCCCACCATCCAGGAATCCGGCAGGTGGAGCCCATGCTCCTCCGCCGCCCGGAGCAGCATGCCGGGGTTGGGCTTGCGCTCCGGGTGATCGGCCACGGCATACTCCCCCTGTCCCTGCTCATGGTGGGGCGAGGCGTAGACCGCGTCGACGTGGGCGTGCTCCAGGGCCAGCAGCGTGCCCATGCGATCCATGACGGCGGCGAACTCCGGCCAGCCGTACTTGCCCCGGCCGATGCCGCTCTGGTTCGTGACCACCACCACGGGAATGCCCTGGGCATTCAGCCTCGCCACCGCGGCAGCGGCGCCGGGGATCAGCGCCAGGCGCTCCGGATCACTGAGGTAGTCCACTTCCTCGTTCAGGGTGCCGTCCCGGTCCAGGAAGACGGCGGGCCGCCGCGTCATGGAATCCACTCGGCCACGCACACGTCGAACTGGCGGGAGCCGCGCGGATTCCGGCCGCTCACCCAGAGCAGCTTCTTCCCGTCCGGGCTGAAGTGAGGGAAGGAGTTGAACACGCCCGTCCAGGTGAGCCGCTCGAGCCCCGTGCCGTCGAGGCGGATGCGGAAGAGGTCGAAGCCCCGGCCCCGGCCCTCCTGGTCGTGATGGTTGGTGGCAAAGACGAGGCCCCGGCCATCCGGCGTGAAGATGGGCGCGAAGGCCGCGCCCGGCAGCTTTGTGAGCTGCCGCTTGCCGGTGCCGTCGGCGTTCATCACCCAGATGTCCATGTCCATGGGCTCCACCAGATGCTGCTTGAGCAGGTCCTTGTACTTCGCCGTGGCGGCCTCCCCCTTGGGGTAGTTCGTGCGCCAGGCGATGAGCTTCGAATCGGGGCTGAACACGGCCCCGCCGTCGTAGCCCACGCCGTCCGTCAAGCGGACCAGGTTCTTCCCGTCCAGATCAGCCCGCCAGAGGTCCACATCCCCGCCCCGCTCGCTGGTGAAGACGACCCACCGGCCGTCCGGAGACACGGTCGCCTCCGCGTCGTAGCCCGGCGAGGCCAGGAAGGGTTTCGCGTCCTTGCCGTCGGCAGTGGCGATGTAGAGGTCATAGCCCTGGAAGACCGGCCACTGGTACTTGCCCGGCGTGAAGGGGGGCGCCTGGGGGCATCCGGCGCCATCTCCATGGGTGCTGGCGTAGAGCACCCGGCCGTCGCCGGGCAGGAACCAGCCGCAGGTGACGCGGCCCTGCCCCGTGCTCACCCGCTTCTGGTCCGTTCCGTCCGCATTCATCGTGTAGAGCTGATCGCAGGCGTGGCCCTCCCGCGTGCTCTGGAAGACGATCCGCTGGCCGTCGTGGGAC
Organism: Geothrix sp.; assembly: GCA_023701165.1. Classification (GTDB taxonomy): domain Bacteria; phylum Acidobacteriota; class Holophagae; order Holophagales; family Holophagaceae; genus Geothrix. Next base: position 5,518 of record JAMPXL010000091.1, read on the forward strand.
CAGTAGGCTTCGGCATTGGAGCCGGTGCTGGTGAGCTTCCTCACGTTGCGGAGGTGGGTCTCGCGAACGTCCCGCAGCTCGTCCCCGTGCATCCGCGCCTCCACCGGGCCGCTGGCATGGGCGGGCGCGGCGGGCTGGGCCTGGAGCAACAGCGGGCAGAGGGCGGCG
>JAMPXL010000092.1 GCA_023701165.1 Geothrix sp.
GACCGGGGCCGGCGCGTGGCAGAACAGAACGGCCGGGGTGCGGAGCCAGGGAGATGCGAACGACATGGAAGCCTCGGGGCAGAAAAAAAGCATAGCCGCTGGTCCGGGATCAGGGCTCCAGGGCCTTCAGAAGCTGCTCAGGCGGGTAGGGCTTGTAGAGCGTGCCGAGGATCCAGGGTCCATCCCCGGCCACATCCCGGACGGCGGTGGAGAACAGGACGTGGCGGCAGCGGCGGGCCTCGCATTGCAGCTTCAGCCAGGGATGCAGGTCCCCGGCGCCGTCGGAGGCCTCGGAGATGAGGAGGTCCACCGGGCGTTCCGCCAGAAGGGGGGCCGCTTCGAGGCGGCTGCCGGCCTCGCGCACATCCCAGGCGCTGCCCAGGACCGCCAGCAGGCGCTTGCGGAAGAAGGCGCTGGGCTCCAGCAGGAGGATGGAATGGATGGGGGCCCGCCGGCCGATGTCCTGTTCATCCAGACCCAGGGCCAGGAGGGCCTCCTTGGCGGCGCTCCGCAGGCCCAGCCCCGTGGCGCGGTTGAACTGCTCCTTCAGGGATTCGATGAGGGAGGGCTGGCGCGTGAGGCCGGCGATCTCGCAGAGCCGGGCCAGTTCGCGCCAGTCCTGGTCCCTGCGGCCGAATTCCAGCAGCACGAGGGCGGCGGTCTCCTGGGCCAGCTCGGCCCGCATGATGAATTCCGGGTCCTGCAGGGCTTCCCGCACGGCCAGAAGGGCGGGGGCCCGGCCGGGGCCTTCCGGAGGCACGGCCTGCAGGAGGGCGCGGATCTTCTCCTCCTTGACGGCGATGTGGCCCAGGCTGGCGCTGCGGCGGCCCAGCTCTTTCACCACGGCGGCCACGCGGTCATTGGTGTCCCGGTCCCAGTCGCCCCGGGTGCGCAGCTCGAAGAGGAAGTCGGAGAACATGTCCTTGAGCCGCGCGAACAGATCCTGGTCGAAGCAGTACAGGTGCTGGGCGGCGAGGATGGCCCGCAGGCGCTGGCCCTCGCCTTCGCGGTCGTCGCAGCAGCGGATGATGAGCTGTTCGAGGGCGGGAAGGGCTTCCTGGGGGAGGGCGCGCTCGAAGCCGGGGAAGGCGGCCAGGGCGCCCTCCAGGGCCACGATCAGCACCTGGGAGAGCTTCAGGTGGGCGGATTTCGCCAGCAGGCCGAGGCCGGCCTCGGGGGTGGCCAGCGCGGCCAGGGCCTCCACCAGGGCCTCCTGGAGGCGGGCCGGTTTCCCGTCGTGGAGCAGGTCCAGAAGCACCGGGGCGGCGGCGGGGCTGCGGATGGCGCCGAGGGCCTCCACGGCCTCCAGCAGGAGGTCATCGCGCACGTCGGTCTTGAGAAAGGCCATCAGGGGTTCGGCGGCGGCCTTGGTGCCGTTCTCGGTGAAGATCCGGAGGGCCGTGCGCACCTGGTCGGGCTGGCCGGACTGGAAGAGCTCCATCACCGCCGGGAAACTGGAGGGCAGCTTGCCGAAGTGGTGCATGGCCCGGTGGCCCACCTCGACGATGGAATCCTGCATGGCCTTCAGGAAGAAGGGCAGCAGGGCGTCTTCTTCGCGGGCCCCCAGGGTATCGAGGCAGCCTTCGCGCCGCTTGGGGTCGGTCATGGCCAGGATGCGGGCGAGACCGGCCTCGTCACTGGCGGGCACCAGGCGGCAGAACGCGTAATCCAGGCCTTCGCTGTGGGTGAAGTGATCCAGCGCCTCCCGGAAGACCGGCAGGACGGCGGCGCCGGACAAGTGGCCCGCGACGACCCGCCGCACCAGGGCCTCGCAGAGCTGGTGGAGGGCGGTCCCCTGGGAGACCTGCTGCTTGGCGGCGGTGTCCTGGGCCTCGGTGACCATGGCGTTGAAGCGGGCGACCTTGCCCTCCAGCAGAACCGTGAGCGCCTCGGTCAGGAAGTGCTCGTAGGGTCCGCGGGAGACGCTCTTCAGCGGCTCCAGGGGGAGGAGGGGTTGTCCCGACTCGCCCGCCTCCAGGGCCTGGCGGAGGGCCTGGGCGGCCTGGGGCGCCCGGGGCTCCATCTGGACCAGCAGGGCCTGGGCCAGCTCGGCCTTGGCGGCATTGCGGGCGCCGGTCTGGAGGCGGTGGGTGAGGGATTCGAGGGCTTCCAGATCCCCCAGGGTGCGGAGGGTCTCCTGGAAGAGGCCGATGAGGGAGAGGTTCGGGGTCTCGCCGGGCAGTTCGGCCACGGCCCGGAGCAGGAGCCGGAAGGCCAGGGGATCCGCGCCCGCAAGGGCCTCCCAGAGGGCCTGGAAATCGTCAGGCTCGGCGATGGCGGCCAGCCCGCGGGCACCCTGGTGGGCCAGACGGGGGTTGCTGTCCCCCTCCAGCAGGCGGCCCAGGTAGAAGGAGAGGGGCTGCTGGGCCTCCAGGGCGCTGAGCTCCCGGCGGAGGATCAGCTGGCGGTCCGGGTCGGTCCGCTGCGCGGCGAGCTTCAGCATGGCTTCCCGGGCCGACCGGGTCTCCAGGCGGCCCAGGGCGGAGCACCCCTCGTCGAAGGTGCCGAGGTCGGCTTCCTGGGCCAGGGCCTGGAACAGCCAGGGCACCCATTCGGGCCAGTCGAATTTCGCGGTGAGGCCGAGGATGAACCGCTTCTGGGCGACCGAGGAGGTGGGCTTGACGAGCCGGCCGCCCAGTTCGGGAAGGGCCAGCTGGCCCAGCCGGCGGAGCAGCTGGTGGAGGCGGGCCTGGGAAGCCGCATCGGATTCGGAGGCACTGCCCAGACAGGCGCGGAGCTCGTCCAGGGGGGTCAGGGGAATGTGTCGGAGGGGTGCGGCCATCATAGAACCCATCGGCCCGTCCGGCCTCCGGGTGAAGAACCACCCTTCTGTCCGGGAGGTGCTAGCGTTTTGAGCATGCGCGCTCTGATCCTCGCCCTCTCGACCCTCCTCGCCCAGGCCCAGCCACCGGCCTTCCTGGACCAGCTCGCTCCGGCGGCCCGGGCCGAGGCCCTGGATGTCCTGAACCGGGCGGATTTCATCTTCGAAACCCAGACCCAGCCGAAGCGCGTGCATCTGGCGACCATGGAAAAGCTCTTCGACCACCCCCGGTTGAGCGCGGCCATGTGGCGGCACTGCCAGTTCGTGCCCGGCTTCTACGCCTTCATCCACCCGGATGGCGCCTGGAGCATCGATGACGCCCGGGGCCTCAAGGGCACCCTCCGCCTCATCCATCAGCGTCCTGGGCACCGGGTCTATCTGGTGGAGGGCCTCGCCGAGAAGGGCCGCCTGAAGACGCCCTTCGCCGTCGGCGCGAAGATGCTGACCTCGTACCGCTACTGGGAGGGGAAGAACGGCTTCGAGACCCACCTCCAGACCTGGACCGCCCTGGACTCCGCCCTGCTGGGCGTGGTGGCCCGGCCCTTCCGGGGCTACATCAAGGGCCGCCAGGACGAATTCATCGCCTACATCAACGGCAACGTGGCCACCTTCGGGGAGTTCGCCGATCTGCGCCCGGGGGACTTCCATGGCCCCCTCAAGCGGGATGGCGACGCCGTGGCCCTCCGCGAATTCGAGACCCTGTTCCAGAGGAAGTGATGGCGATCCCCTTTGCGGCCTCCTTCCGGGCCCTGGTTCAGCCATCCGGGGCTTTTGCGGAGGGGCCGCCCCCGCTGGGGCGCGCGTTGGGCCGGATGCTGGCCGCCTGGGTGCCCCTGGCCCTGGCGCACGCCGGGCTGACCGCCTGGCAGGCCCTTGCGGCCTATGGGGGCCTGCGGAGGAACGGCCCCCCGGCCTGGCTGGAGCGGGCCATGGGAGCCGATCCCGAAGAGCTGGGGGCGCTGTTCCGGGCCCTTCCGCCGCCGCCCGCCTTCGGCCGCATCTGGCCCTGGCTCTTGCTGATCGTGCCCATCGGGGTGCTGGGCACCTGGTTCCACCACACGGTTTGGGATCACACGGGCCTCTGGCTGCTGGGGGGCCTGCAGCAGAAGCGCGGCCTCCGGGCCAGCCTGGTGGCCGAGGCCCAGGCCCTGCGCATCGCCGCCGTGGGCACGCTGGCGGGGCTGCTGGGTTTCGTGCCGGGCCTCGGCGTCCTCCTGGCGGTTCCGCTGCTGCTGCTGGATGCCTACCTGTGGCTGTTCCGGGGGTTCGCCCTGGCGGCCCGGCATGGCTGCGAGCCCTGGAAGGGGGTGGCCGCCACGGTGGTCCACGCGGTCCTGCTGGGCGGCTGCGCCCTGGGCCTTGCTGCCCTGATGCTCCTGCTGCTGCGGGTGTCCCCATGAGGCGGGTGCCCTGGGTCGCGCTTTCCGTGACGGTCCTGGCCCTGGGGATCCGGCTGGCGGCCTTCCTGGCCCCGCTCTCGGGCCTCCTCCCGGGCTGCGCCTTCAAGCGGATCACGGGATTCGCCTGCGCCACCTGCGGGCTGACCCGGTGCGTCCTGGCCCTGGGCCAGGGCCAGTGGCGCGAAGCCATCCACTGGTACCCGGCCGTGGCGGCCCTGCTGCTCCTCGCCCCCGCGGCGGTCTTGTGGGATGTCCGCCGCGCCTGGCGGGGCGAGGCCTACCCGGCCCTGCCCGCCTCCCCGGCCATCCGGGCCGGGATCTGGATCCTGCTCGCGGGGATCTGGGCGCTCCAGGTGGCGCGGGGCATCTAGGGCCTGTCTTCATGGCGCGGGGCCGGGTTTTGCCATGGGCCCCCAGTGCGGTCATGCTGTCAGCACGCTTCACCGGAGTTTTTCCATGTTCCAGCAAATCCTGGATCAGTTGATCGAGCGGGTCCCCGAGGCCCTGGCCGCGACGTTCAACGATCGCGATGGAGATCCCATCTGCTCCCGCACGATCCAGGTCTCCAACGAGGGCCTGCAGCTCCTGGGGGCCTACCAGCATGTGGTGAAGCGCCACCTCCAGCAGGCGGTGGAGGAGTTCGACCGCGGCGAGGTGAAGCAGGTGGCCTTCGCCACCGACCTGCACTGGATCCTCATGATGGGCGCCAAGGAGCAGTGCACGCTCGTGCTGGTGATGCAGCGGGAGGGCCTCCTGGGGCGCGCCCGCTTCTACATGGAACAGGCCGTCGGGGCTCTGAACGACGAATTGTAGGGAGCACTCGATGGACCGCTTCATCGGCCTGGCCGGCATCGTGGCCTTCATGGCCATTGCGTACGCGCTGTCCCACAAGCGGAGCGCCATCCATTGGCGCACCATCGCCTGGGGCCTGTGCCTCCAGTGGATCTTCGGGCTGGTTGTGCTCAAGGGGGCCCTGATCTCAGGGCTGCTGTCCTTCCTGCCCTTCCCGAAGGGGACGGGCTGGCTGGTGCTGCTCCTGATGTTCGTGCCCATGCTGCTCCGGCGCTTCGCCGCCTATGAGAACAAGGCCCTCAACTGGGGCCTTTTCGGCGTCATCGTGCTGGGGATGCTGCGGGGGAACCTGGTGGGTTCCTCCTTCGACCGGATGCGCATCGTGGTCGAGCACCTCATGACCTACGCCCACGAGGGCGCCAGCTTCGTGTTCGGGTCCCTCTCGGACGGCCCCGGCGGCAAGGTGGGCATGGTCTTCGCCTTCTCGGTGCTGCCCACCATCATCTTCGTGGCCTCGATCTTCGCGGTGCTCTACTACATGGGCGTCATGCAGTGGGTGGTGGGCGCCGCCGCCCGCGCCATGGGCCGCTTCCTGAAGGTCTCGGGCGCCGAGAGCGTCAGCGTGGCCGCCAGCATCCTCATGGGCCAGACCGAGGCCCCGCTCA
>JAMPXL010000093.1 GCA_023701165.1 Geothrix sp.
GCCTTTCTGCTCCACCTGCTGGCCCGTGGGCTGGGGAACAGGAACCTGGGCCATGAGTGAGCCGCCGATGAAACCGGTCGCCATGAGAAAGGCCACGCGCTTTGAGAGGTTGGACATGGGTGCTCCTGGTGCGGCCTGGCCGCGAAGGGGAATCGTCCCGGAACGGCCTCATGCCGCCCGCGTGCCAATCCACAACCTCTTTAGGCCCCATCCGTTGGGGAAGGTTTAGAGTGCCTTACAAAATCCCGACGAGACTGCGAGAAAGCCAGGTGGGATGCACCGGAAGGAAGGGCCCGCAGGGCGATGCGGGACATCGTTCACCATCCGCGAAGCAGATAGGGCCGCATCGGCGCAGCCGATGGCGGGGGCGGAGCCCCGAGGGCTGAAAGCCCGAACCAGGGGCCCTGACGCCGCGGGGCGCCCACCTGGCTTTCTCCCTCTGGGCGAAGGGGCGGCGGGGAGGCTCCACCTCCGCGAGCCTGCGAGCGGGAGGGCCCCTGCGGGGCAGGGCCCATCAGGTGGAGGGCGATGCCGCGTCACCTCCAGCTATCGCGGCGCTGTGCGCCGCTCCTGCTCGCCTTCGGCTCGCAGAGCCGGAGCCTCCGTCGCGCGTAGTGCCCGCTACGCCTCCTCGCGTTCCTCGCCTCGCTCGCCCGGCGCCACTCGCGCGGCCCCGTGGGGGTTTTGTTAGGCACTCTTAAACCCGTTTTTGTGGTTTGTTGCCTCAGGCCTGTGGCGGGACGCCACACCGGGGCCTCCGGGCGCTGGCCGGTCCCCGCCAGCTGGCGGCCGGTATCCTCCGGGGCCCCCGCTAAACGGCCCCAGACTGGGCCCGTAGGCCATCCATCATCCCGGCAGGTCCGGCGTCTTTCCCATCAGGGGGGTTCATGAAGAAGCGGTGGGTCATCGTCTCCGTGGCCGGAGCCGCCTTGGCGGCCGGCATGTTCTTCACCCTCAGGGGCAGCGACGGCAAGGGCAAAAAGGCGGAAGCCAGCACGCCCTTCCGGCTTGGGAAAGTCCAAGCCGAGGACCTTCAGGTCAGCGTCCGCGAAGTGGGAGTGGTGGACCCACTCACCAAGGTGGAGGTGAAGTCCACCGTCTCCGGCCGCATCGTGGGCCTGAAGGTCCGCGAGGGCGCCGCCGTGAGGGCCGGTGAGGTGCTGGCCGAGGTGGAACCCGACGTGAACCAGGCCCAGACTCTGTCCGATGTGCAGGGCAGCGTGTCCCAGGCCCGTCTCAGTTTCCAGAACGCCGACCGGGAGTTCGCCCAGCAGGCCGCCCTCTTCAAGGCCGGCCTCGTCTCCGAGCAGACCCACCGCGACGCCCTCACCAGGCGAAACCTCGCGGAAGAGGTCTTCAAGAGCGCCCAGACCCGCTACCAGATCGTGGAGGACCGCGGCATCCCCATCAGCGGCAACGCCTCCACCCAGAAGGCCCGCGTCACCGCCCCCATGAACGGCGTGGTCATCAAGAAGGGCGTGGAGCTGGGCGACACCATCACCTCCGGCGTCAGCTCCTTCAATGCGGGCACCGTGGTGTTCACCGTGGCGGATCTGGCCTCGCTCATCGTGAAAGTGAACCTCAACGAGGTGGACATCGCCAAGGTGAAGGTCGGCCAGGCCGTCCGCATCACCCTGGACGCCTATCCCCAGCGCGCATTCACCGGCAAGGTGCGCTTCGTGGCTCCGGCCGCGGAGCTGGTGGAGAAGATCAAGGTCTTCAAGGTGGAGGTGGGTCTGGACGAGCTAACCGAGGCCTTCAAGACGGGCATGAGCGCCAACGTGGAGATCCTGGGCGAAAAGCGGGACAAGGCCGTGAGCGTGCCCCTCGAGTCCCTCCAGCGGCGGGATGGCCAGACTGTCGTCTACCGGCTGAAGGAGAACCTCACGCCCCAGGACCTGGCGAAGGCCAAGGAGGGCCTGACGGGCCGGGGCAAGTTCATCTGGCTTTCCGACCACTGGAAGGAGTTCTTCGACGTCGTGCCCGTCAAGGCGGGCATCGCCACCCTGGAGCGCGTGGAGATCCTGTCGGGCCTCAAGGCCAACGACCAGGTGAGCCTCGAAGACCCCAGCAAGCGGAAAGTCGAGAAGGACGATGAAAACAATTGATGTTCCACGGGGGGACCGCCTGCTCACTCTGCCCGCGATGTCCCCCCGCACCCCCGCCCCCCCAGTCGGCCTCCGCCTCCCCAGGACCTCAGCGACTCTCCAGGTGCCTCCATGTCCAGCATCATCCAGACCCAGGGCCTGACCAAGGTCTACGGCGCCAACGGCACGGCGGTCCACGCGCTGCGGGGCATCGACTTCGAGGTGCAGAAGGGGGAGTTCGTGGCCCTCATCGGCCCTTCGGGCTCCGGCAAGTCCACCCTCATGGCCATCCTGGGCTGCCTGGACCTGCCCACCGCCGGCACCTACACCCTGGACGGCCATGCGGTCCAGGGTCTCTCGGGCGGTGAATTGGCGCGGATCCGCAATGAGAAGGTGGGCTTCGTCTTCCAGAGCTACAACCTGCTGCCCAAGGCGAGCATCGCCCGCAACGTCGAGCTGCCCATGCTCTACGCCGGCGTGGGCCGCAAGGAGCGCCGCGAGCGGGCCCTGGCCCTGCTCGAAAAGGTGGGCATCGCCGACAAGGCCGACAAGCTGCCGGGGACGCTCTCCGGCGGCCAGAGGCAGCGCGTCGCCGTGGCCCGCGCCTTGGCCAACGGGCCCGCCCTGCTGCTGGCGGACGAACCCACGGGCGCCCTGGATTCCAGGACCGGCGCCGAAGTGCTCGACCTCTTCCGGGAACTGCACAGCCAGGGCAACACCCTGCTGCTGGTGACCCACGATCCCTCCATCGCCGCCCTGGCGGAACGGCGCGTGGAGATCAGGGATGGCGAAGTCGTGAGGGGTGGCGAGGAAGAGGACCTGATGCCCTCTTCCTCGCCGGCCACCCATCCGACTGAGCATCATGCCGGAGCGGATCGATGACTTCGGGCGCCTTCCGCGAGCGCATGCTCGGAGCCTGGGTGGAGATCCGGGAGAACCTGGGCTGCGCCATCCTCCAGGCCCTGGGGGTCATGCTGGGCGTGGCCTCAGTGCTGGGCGGGTTCTCCATCTCCGACAGCCAGCGCAAGCGGGCCGACGAGATGTACGTGAAGATGGGCGGCCTCGACAAGCTGAACCTCCAGCCCAAGGCCGCCGTGCGCGACGGGCGCCCCACCGCCCTGCAGCAGGCCAACCTGGGGCTCCGGGACGCGGATGCGGTGGGCGGCGAGGCCCTCAATGCTGGCGCCATCCAGGGAGTGAGCCGGCAGAGGAATGCCCGCTCACGGGTGGTTTCGGCCTACGGGGATCAGGACCGCCCGATCAGCGGCATCGGCGGCGACTTCATCCCCGCCAACGGCTACGAGGTGGCCCTGGGCCGCGGCTTCTCCAACGCCGAGATGGAATCCGGCGCCCCCGTGGCCATCCTCGGCACCGAAGCCGCCGAGATCTTCTTTCCCAAGGGCGATGCCGTGGGCCAGGTCCTGCGCATCGGGGACATCCCCGTCACCGTCATCGGCACCTTCAAGGAGCGGGTCTTCCGGTTCCGGGAAAACCAGCGCAACCAGTTCCGATGGCGCAACCGCATCATCGCCGTCCCCGCGAACCTGGTGCAGCGGCGCATGAACGGCGATGCCTACCGCCGCGTGGACCGCGTCACCTTCCGCATCCCCGACCTGAACGTGATGGGCGCCTTCGCCCGGCAGCTCTCCGACCTCGTGAAGGCCAACCACCGGCTGCAGGAGGATTTCCGCCTCGACGACGTGGCCGCCCGCATCCGGCGCCGGAACAGCCAGGGCGATGCCTACGACATCATCTTCATGCTCTCGGGCGTGCTGGCCCTCGTGGGCGGCGGCATCGTCAACGTGAACATCCAGATGGCCGGCCTCAAAGAGCGCGTCCGCGAAGTGGGGGTGAAGATGGCCATCGGGGCCTCGGGCGTGGAGATCTTCAAGAGCTTCATGACCGAATCCCTCCTGCTCACCGCCCTGGGCGGCCTGGCCGGGCTGCTGTTCGGCGTCGGGTTCTCCTGGGTCATCACCAAGAGCATCGGCAGTCCGCTCCACATGACCCCTGCCAGCTTCCTCTGGGCCTATGCGATGGCGGCCGTCTTCGGCTTCCTCTTCGCCCTGTATCCGGCCTGGAAGGCCTCACGGCTGTCTCCGATGGAGGCCCTGCGCTATGAGTGACCAGACCCTCGTCCTCCGGTCGCCAGGCCCCTCCCTGCTCGACGGGGAGGCCCCGGCACCTCTGGCCAAATCCCGTGGCTTCGGCCCCGGCATGCTCTGGGAAGTCGTCCGCACAGGGCTCGTGGAGCTCTGGGCCCACAAGGTCCGCAGCCTCCTGACGCTCACCCTGCTCATGCTCGGCGTCTTCGCCCTGGTGGTGATGACCTCCGTCCTGGACGGGATCATGGACAAGATCACCACCGGCTTCGCCGGCATGAGCTGGGACGGGACGGTGCGCATCGCCCAGAAGACTCCCGAGAGCGGGGAGGAGCGCAAGCGGTTCAACATGAGCCCCGGCCTGCGCTACGAGGACGTGCCCCGCCTCACCACGCCGCATCCCAAGGTGCTGGCCTTCCTGCCCCGGGCCCAGCGGACCTCTTCGGTGCGGGTCACCGGGGATACCGAGCGCATCTTCGTCACAGGGGTTTCCCCGGACTATGCCGTCTGGATGAACCGCCCCATCGGACTCGGCCGGGGCCTCACCGAGGACGACCAGCGGCGCCGGTCCACCGTGGCGGTGGTGGGCGCCACGCTCGCATCCAAGCTCTTCAGCGGGGCGGACCCCGTGGGCCGCGACCTGGTGGTGGAGGGCGTGCCCTTCCGCATCGTGGGCGTGCAGGCCCCAGGGCAGATCTTCAACGAGGAGAACTACACCGATGCCAATGGCATCCTGATCCCGCTGGAGACCTACATGGACCGCATGGACCCGGCCCACAAGCTGGCCCAGGTCACCGTGAAGCTGCGCAGCGCCGAGGACATGGGCGAGGTCTCCGCCATGCTGCTGAGCCGCGTCCGCCAGGCCCACCACGGCATCGAGGATGCCGAGATCGTCGACCTGGACGCCGAAGCGGCCCGAGGCTACCAGAACTTCCTGGAGCAGATGCATGGCTGGAAGGTGGTGCTGCTCAGCCTCGCGGGCACCGTGCTGCTGGTGGGCGGCGTGGGGGTGCTTTCCGTGATGCTCATCAGCTTCAGCGACCGCCGTTTCGAGATCGGCCTGCGCAAGGCCCTGGGTGCCTCGGACCAGGAGATCTTCATCCAGTTCCTGCTGGAGGCCGTGGTGCTGGCCGCCATCGGCGCCCTGCTGGGAACGGTCTCGGGCGGCCTGCTCTGCCAGGCCCTCTCCGCCAGCTTCCCCTACGGCCTGGTCGTGAACCCCATCGGCCTCATCACCGCCTGGGTGGTGGCCCTGGTGCTGGCCGTCGTCTTCGGCCTCTATCCAGCCTTCCGCGCCATGCGCCTCAGCCCCATGGAGGCCATGCGGTAGCAGCTGGGCGGTAGGATGGGGGCATGGCCGATCCCATTCAAGTCACTGCCTCCGTCCGTGTCCCCGCCGACGCCATCCGCTTCAAGGCGGTGCGGGCCGGGGGCGCGGGCGGGCAGAACGTGAACAAGGTGTCCTCCAAAGTGGAACTCCGCATCGA
>JAMPXL010000094.1 GCA_023701165.1 Geothrix sp.
CCCAGCTCGAGCTTGACCTCGAAGGTGCCCGAGGCCTGGCCCTGGAGTTCCTGCAGGGTTTCCTCCAGCAGCTTGAGGTAGAGCTCGAAGCCGATGTCGTGGATGTGGCCCGACTGCTCGCCGCCCAGCAGGTTGCCCGCCCCGCGGAGCTCGAGATCCATGGCCGCCACGCGGAAGCCCGAGCCCAGCTCCGAGAAGTCCTCCAGAGCCTGGAGCCGCTTGCGGGCGTCGTCGCTGATCTCGTGCTTGGGCGGAATGAGCAGGTAGGCGTAGGCCGGCACGTCGCTGCGGCCCACGCGGCCCCGCAGCTGGTAGAGCTGGCTGAGGCCGAAGGCGTCGGCCCGGTGGACGATGAGCGTGTTGGCGTTGGGCACGTCCAGGCCGTTCTCCACGATGGTGGTGGCCACCAGCACGTCGATGCGCCCCTCCATGAAGCCGACCATCACCTGTTCCAGTCCCTCGTCCGTCAGCTGGCCGTGGCCCACGCCCACCCGGGCGTCCGGCACCAGCTCGCGCACGCGGGCGGCGATGCTGACGATGGATTCCACGCGGTTGTGCACCAGGTACACCTGGCCGCCCCGGCGCAGCTCGAACTGGATGGCCGTCTGCACCAGCTCGTCGCTCCAGGGCGCCACCACGGTCTCGATGGCCAGGCGGTCCTTGGGCGGCGTCTCGATGAGGCTGATCTCCCGCAGGCCCGTGAGGCTCATGTGCAGGGTGCGGGGGATGGGCGTGGCGCTCAGCGCCAGCTGGTCCACATTCAGGCGCAGCTTCTTCAGCTTCTCCTTGTGGCCCACGCCGAAGCGCTGCTCCTCGTCGATGACCACCAGGCCCAGGTCCGCGAACTTCACCTTGGCGCCCAGCATCTGGTGGGTGCCGATGACGATCTCCACCTTGCCGTCGCCCACCTCCTGGAGGATGCGCTTCTGGTCGGCGGCGTCCACGAAGCGGTTGAGCATCTCGATGCGGATGGGGAAGCCCGCGAAGCGCTCCTTGAAGGTCCGGAAGTGCTGGAAGCAGAGCACGGTGGTGGGGCACAGCACGGCCACCTGGCGCCCTTCGAGCGCCACCTTGGCGGCGGCGCGCATGGCCACTTCGGTCTTGCCGAAGCCCACGTCGCCCACCAGCAGGCGGTCCATGGGCCGCGGGGATTCCAGGTCCGCCTTCACGGCCTCCGTGGCCTCGATCTGATCCGGCGTGGGCGTGAAGGGGAAGCTGGCCTCGAAGGCCGCCATGTCCGGCCCGTCCGGCGGGTAGGCGTGGCCCTTCTCCAGCTTGCGCAGGGCGTAGAGCTTCAGCAGCTCGTCGGCCATGTCGCGGATGGCCTTCTTGGCCTTGCGCTTGACCTTGGCCCAGCTGGCGCCGCCCAGCTTGTCCAGGGGCGGCAGGTGGCCCTCGGCGCCGGTGTAGCGCTGCATGAGGTCGGCCCGCTCGAGGCTCACGTTCAGCTGGCCGCCGTCCGCGTAGCGGAGCTGCAGCACCTCCTGCTCCTCGCCGCCCACGGTGAGCGTGGCGAAGCCCACGAACTCGCCGATGCCGTGATCCAGGTGCACCACCCGGTCGCCGGGCTTGAGGTCGCGCAGGTCCGACAGGAAGGCCGCGCTGCGGGATTTCTTGGGCGCAGCCTGCACGGCCTTGCGGCCGAAGATCTCGCGCTCGGTGAAGACGACGAGGGCAGGCTCCTTAAGATGGACGCCGGCGCTCAAGGAGAGCTGGAGGGCCCGACAGCCGGTCTCGGTGCCGTAGGCCTGGGGCAGGTCGTAGTCCCGGAGGAACTCCGCGAAGCGTCCCTTCATGCCCGGCGTGGAGCCCGCGAGGAACACCCGGTGGCCCGTGAGCGCCAGCTCCTGCGCGTGGGCGGCCAGGTCCGCCAGGCGGCCCTGGAATTCCTTCAAGGGCAGGGCCGCCAGGGGCACGGTGGCCTCGCTCTGCCACTCGGTGAGGTGGAAGGTGGGCCGGCTGGGATCGGAGGGCAGGAAGCGGTCCTCGAAATCGGGGCAGACCACGCCGCCCCGGCGCAGGGCCGCCAGGCCCTCCTCGATGCGGGTCCGTTCGGCCTCGCGCAGAGCCTCTTCCCAGGCGCCCTCAAGGCGGACGCGCAGGCAGGGCGGCACCCAGTGGGTCAGCTGGCCCTTGGGCTGGGCCAGCAGCGGATGGAACAGTTCCTCTCCGGGGAAGTGACCGTGGGTGGCCAGCCTGGCCCGGCGGAAGGTCAGATCGTCCTCGGGTTCCGGCGTACGATCCGCCCGGGAGGCCACGGCGTCCAGCAGGGCCCGGCCATCGCCGCGGTGGCCTTCAAAGCGGGGATAGAGCGTGAGCGATTCCAGCGATTCGCCGGTGCGGCGCTGGGTGTCGGGATCGAAGGGCGACAGGCGCTCCAGCTCGTCGCCGAAGGTCTCCAGGCGCAGGGGCTGGGCCAGGTGGTCGGGCCACAGGTCCACCACCATGCCGCGGGAGCTGAATTCGCCCGGGGCCGAGGCCATCTCCGTGCGGCGGTAGCCCAGGGCGATCAGGGTCTCCAGCAGCAGGTCCCGGGGCACCTCGGCGCCGGTTCTCAGTTCCAGCTTCTGTTTCTGGAACCAGGTGGGATGGGGCAGCTTCTCGCAGGCGGCCAGGGGCCCTGTCACCAGCACCTGGACGCGGCGCTCCAGTAGGCCCACCAGGGCCGAGAGGCGGTCCCGCAGCACCATGCCCGGCGGGCTGCTCTCGCCTCCGGCATAGGGCGCGAAGCCCGGAAAGTGCGCCACGCCCGCGTCCGGAAGCAGGGCCTGGAGGTCCTGGGCCAGGGTGCGGGCCTCGGCTTCCGTGGGCGCGTCCACCCACAGGGACTGGATGCGGCCCCCGCGGGTGATCCAGCGGGCCAGGACCAGGGCCAGGGCCGGCGGGGTGGTCCAGCGGAGGCGTGCCTCCGGGGCGGTGAGGACATCCGCAGGGGCCTCGGCCAAGCGCAGGAGATCCTTCAGGTCAGGGCTGGCAACATTCATAGCGTTCTTCAGAGTGCCTGATGGCGGCCCTGGCGACGAGGTTTGATTGCGGCAGGGCGCCGGGCCCAGCCTCGAACACGGCATGAATGGGCAACAAAAACCCGGTCATCTCCACGGCTGAACTCAGGTTGGGCTGGGCTATCATCTAACTTGACCTGAGGGTCGTGATCTAAGTCATTCATGGTTCCACCCCGGTGCCCGATGATTCGGATGTGTCAGTTTGAAAGGGCACAGATCTCATGGCTCACCGAGCCCATCGTAAGCACCGCTGGAGCCTGAGCGCCCACCTGACGTGGGTGGTGCTCCTGGCCCTGGTCCCGGCCCTCCTGATCCAGTACGCATCCAATCTCGAGGTTCGCCGGGAGGCCCGCACCCGGGCCCAGGAGCAGGCGCTCCAGCTCGTGGGCGACCTTGCGGACCAGCAGGAACAGATCACCACCTCGGCCCGTCAGATGCTCACCACCCTCTCCTTCCTGCCGGAGGTGCAGAGGAAGGAGGGGAGTTCCCTCAGCCGGATTCTGAAGGCCCTCCAGCAGGAGGATCCCCGGTTCTCCGATATCTTCGCCCTCGACCCGCAGGGCCGGGCCTTCGCCTCGGCCACCACGGTACTGCTCAACACCACGGCCCTGGACCGGAAGTACTTCTGGGAGGCCCTGGAATCCCGGCGATTCTCCGTGGGGGAATATTCCATCGGCCGCAGCACGGGGACCCGGACCCTCCATTTCTCTCAGCCGGTTCTGAACCCCCATGGGGGCTTGGCCGCCGTCCTGGTGGCCGCCTACGATCTGGAGCGCTACAGCGAGGTCTTCGACCGCACCAGCCTCCCGCCGGGAACCTCATTGGCGGTCCTGGACCACCGGGGCACCGTCCTTTATGGCATCTCCGCTCCGGGCGACCCGAAGGGTTCCCTCGTCGGCCAGACCCTTCCCTCAGACCAGATGGCCGCCATGGCAGGCAGGAATCAGGGCACCTACTGGGCTGGCCAAGGCGGCGGAGATACCATGCTGTTCGCCTATCACCAGGTCCGGGCCCCGGGCCAAACCAAGCCGTACCTCTTCATCCGCCTGGGCCGGCCGGAAATCCAGGTGCTCGCGG
Organism: Geothrix sp.; assembly: GCA_023701165.1. Taxonomy (GTDB): domain Bacteria; phylum Acidobacteriota; class Holophagae; order Holophagales; family Holophagaceae; genus Geothrix. The sequence continues at coordinate 4,080 of JAMPXL010000094.1, forward strand.
CGAGCGAGACCGCCTTCCGCCGGAATTCGGCCCTGATGGTGATCGTCGGAATCCTGGCCCTGGCGGCCGCCTGGATCATGGGCGACCGCATGATCGCCTCGCCCATCCGAAGGCTGGTCAAGGCCTCCCGGCGCATCGCCAGTGGAAATCTCGGCCTCCGGCCCAAGGTGGGGACGGGGTCTCGTGAAGTGGCCGAACTCGCCGAGGAACTCGGTGAAATGAACTCGGCCCTGGCCCAGCGCGAAGAGGAGCAGTCCCGGATTCAAGATGCTCTGGGTCACGCGCAGAAAATGGAGAGCCTGGGAGTGCTGGCTGGGGGCATTGCCCACGACTTCAACAACCTGCTCGCCGTCGTCATGGGAAACCTCAACCTGGCCCAGATGCATTTGGGTCCAGGCACACCCGTCCAGCATCCCTTGGATCAGGCAGAACGGGCCGTGATCAAAGCTTCGGGCCTCGCCCGCCAGCTCCTGGCTTATTCCGGCCACGGCCATTTCGTGGTCCGGGTCCATGACCTGAACCGGATGCTGGAAGAGATGGCCAACCTCCTCCAGACCCCCTTGTCGAGGAAGGTCCGCCTGTCACTCCACCTTGGGCGCGAACTCCCTTCCATCAATGCTGATGTGGCTCAAATCCAGCAGATGGTGCTCAACCTGGTGACCAACGCCGCGGAGGCCATCGGTTGTGGGGAGGGAACAGTCACCCTCCGGACAGCAGCCCAGAGCCTAAGCGCCGCGGACCTCCTGGCGAAGTGCCCGGCCCAGGACCTGGCTCCGGGTTCCTATGTGGTGCTGGAGGTCTCCGATACCGGATGCGGCATGTGCCCCGACCTCATCCAACGCATCTTCGACCCCTTCTTCACCACCAAAACGGCCGGGCGCGGCCTCGGCCTGTCCGCCATCCACGGGATCCTCAAAGGGCATGGAGCAGGCCTGTGCATCGAGAGCGAACCAGGCCGGGGCAGCACCTTCCGGATCCTCTTTCCGGCCAATCCTCAGAGGGTGCAACCTCCCGCGGAGATGGACCCGGACCAGGTCACCCGCTTCAACGGCACAGCCCTGGTGGCGGATGACGAGCCGATGATCCGTGAATTCGCCGCCGCCGCCCTGGCCATCATGGGCTTCAACGTTGTAGAGGCCCGCGATGGCGTGGAGGCCCTGGCCCGCTTCAAGGAAGCTCCAGATCTCGTGCGGATCGTCCTCCTGGACATCACCATGCCACGCATGGACGGCCTGGAAACCTTCGCCGCCCTCCGCCAGATCAGGCCTGAGCTGCCCATCATCCTGAACAGCGGTTACGACCAGGATGCAGCCGCCCGGCAGCTGGTGGGCAAGGGGCCCTCCAGGTTCCTGGCCAAACCGTATCAAATGAGGGACCTGCGCCGAGTGGTGGCTGAAGCCCTGGACGAACCACCGGCGGAGATCAAATCTCTCGAACCGTCCATCCTCGGGGCATGAGCACCCGGTCCCACCACACGCCCTTCTCACTGCGCTTCCCCACGGCGAGGAACATGTTCACCTCGGCTCCCCTGGAGAGCCCGAGCAGGGCCTTGGCCCGCCAGGGATCGAAACCCTCCATGGGACAGGTGTCGTAGC
>JAMPXL010000095.1 GCA_023701165.1 Geothrix sp.
TCCAGCACCGTGGCGAAGATCTTCACCACGGTCTGCTCCTCGTCCTCCTCGGACTCGCCATTGCCGTTGCCCTGGAGGGTCTCCACCCGCAGCTCGCCCGTGATGCGCAGCATGGCCTCGGGCAGGGCCAGGTGGCCGTACTGCTCGAAGGGCCGCTTGCCGGCCTTCTTGGTGATGGGATCCCACTTGCTGGCCATGAGCAGCACTTCCATCTTCCCGGCGGGATCCTCCACCTGGAGGATGGCCCAGGGTTCTCCCTTCTGGTTGGTCTTGAAGGCCACGCTCGTGACCATCACACCGATGGACACCTCCTGGCGGTCCCGCAGGCGGCCCGCGGTGGCATCCTCCAGCACCTTGGCGAGGGTGCCGTGGGTATGCACCTGGATGGCGTCGGCGAACTCCTCCAGCGGGTGGCCGCTGACGAAGAGGCCCAGCACCTCCCGCTCGGCGGCGAGGCGGGTCTTGCGGTCCCAGGGCTCGATGCCTTCGGGCACGCGCCAGTCTTCGCTCAGGCTGGCCAGTTCCGCATCGTCGAAGAGGCTGGTCATGCCCGTGTCGCCCCCCCCTCGGGAGGCCGCCGACACTGCATCGGGAAGGCCCTGGAGCAGCGCGGCCCGGTTGGGCTCGAGGCTGTCGAAGGCCCCGGCCTTGATGAGGGATTCCCACACCTTCCGGTTGGCCTTCTGGAGGTCCGTGCTCTTCAGCGCGTGGAAGAGGTCCTTGAAGCCGCCTTCGGCCTCGCGGGCCTCGAGAATGGCCTGCAATGCGGCCTCTCCCAGTCCTTTCACCGCGGCAAATCCGAAACGGATCTGCCGATCCGAGGTGGCAGTGAAATCGAGCGCCGATTCGTTGATGTCGGGCCCCAGCACGTCGATGCCGCTCTCCCGGCAGTTCTGCACGTACTTGGCCACATCGTCCGTGCGGCCGGACTTGGTGGACAGCAGCCCGGCCATGAACTCCACCGGGTAGTTGGCCTTCAGGTAGGCGGTCTCGTAGGCCACCATGGCATAGGCGGCACTGTGGCTCTTGTTGAAGCCGTAGCCCGCGAAGTACTCGATGAGGTCGAACATCTCCGCGACCTTGGCCTTGTCGTAGCCGCGGGAGGCGCCCTGTTCGATGAACTTGGTCTTCTCCTTGGCCATCTTCTCCTTGTCCTTCTTGCCCATGGCGCGGCGCAGCATGTCTGCCTCGCCCAGGGAGTACCCGGCCACGAGGCTGGCGATCTGCATCACCTGCTCCTGGTAGAGGATCACGCCGTAGGTGGGGGAGAGGATGGGCTCCAGGTCCGGGAACATGTAGGTCACGGGCTCGCGGCCGTGGCGGCGCTCCACGTACGTGGTGCCCATGCCCGCGCCCAGGGGGCCCGGGCGGAAGAGGGCGTTGAGCGCGATGAGGTCGTCGAAGCGGTCGGGCCCCAGCTGGCGGAGCAGCTGCTTCATGCCGCCGGACTCGAACTGGAAGACGCCATCCGTATCGCCCGCGGCGAAGAGGTCGAAGGTCTTCTTGTCGTCGAAGGACCGGATGGTGGTCATGTCCTTGGGCTGGCCGTGGCGCCGGGCGATGACCTCCTGGGTCTTGGCGATCTGCGTCAGCGTCTCCAGGCCCAGGAAGTCCATCTTCAGCAGGCCCGCCCGCTCGGCCTCGCCCATGGTGTACTGCACCATCACCTTCTTGTCCTTGTCCATGGACAGCGGCGCGAACTGGGTCAGCTCGTCCGGGGCGATGATGACGCCCGCCGCGTGGACGCCGGTATTGCGGGACAGCCCTTCCAGCCGCGCCGAGATGTCGAGGATGTTCTTCACCTCGGGGTCGGTCTCGTAGAGTTCCCGGAGCTTGTCGCTCTTCTCGAGCGCCTCGCCCACGGTGATGGGCTTGCCGGGCTCCTGGGGCACCAGCTTGGTGAGGTTGTTGGCGAAGGCGAAGTCCTTCTCGAAGACCCGCGCCACGTCCTTGATGACGGCCTTGGTCTTGAGCTGGTTGATGGTGACGATGTTGCTGACCTTGTCCTGGCCGTACTTCTCGGTGACGTAGTCGATGACCTTCTGGCGGCCGTCGCGGCAGAAGTCGATGTCCACGTCGGGCATGGACACGCGCTCGGGGTTCAGGAAGCGCTCGAACAGCAGGTCGTACTGCATGGGGTCGATGTCCGTGATCGTCATGGACCACGCCACGATGCTCCCCGCCGCAGAACCGCGGCCAGGGCCCACGGGCACGCCCATCTCCCGGGCCTTGCGGATGAAGTCCCAGACCAGCAGGAAGTAGCCCGGGAAACCCATCTTCAGGATCATGTCCAGCTCGAAAGCCAGGCGCGCGCGGTATTTCTCCTCGGAGTGCTTCAGGGCGCCCGCCTGCCAGAGAGGCCGGCAATCGGCCACGCGGGCTTCGAACGTCTCCTTGGCCACATGGATGAAGTAGGATTCCAGGTCGTAGCCTTCGGGCACGGGAAAGCGCGGCGTGACAGGCTTCCGTGTGATGGGGAACAGGTCCACCTTGGCGGCGATCTCCAGGGTGCGCTCCAGGTATTCGGGATGGTCCGGGAAGACGGCGCGCATCTCCTCGGGCGTCTTCACGAAGAACTGGTCCGTGGAGAAACGCATGCGCTTCTCCTTGGCCTTGGTGGTCTTCGTGCCGATGCACAGCAGCGTGTCGTGAAGGTCGGCGTCCTCGTGGTTGAGGTAGTGGGCATCGTTGGTGCCCACCAGGGGGATGCCCAGCCGCGCGGCCAGTTCCTGCTGGAAGGGAATGATCTCCTTCTCCTTCTCGAAGCCCTGGTCCTGGATCTCCAGGTAGAAGTCCTCGCCGAAGATGTCCCGGAAGTCGCGGGCCACCCGTTCCGCCTGGTCCAGGCGGTTCTGGAGGATGCGGGCCTGCACCTCGCCGCCCAGGCAGGCGGACAGGGCGATGAGCCCCTCGCTGTGCTCGCGGAGGATGTCCTTGTCGATGCGCGGCTTGTAGTAGAAGCCTTCGGTGAAGCCTGCGGAGACGAGCTTCGACAGGTTGGCGAAGCCCAGGGGGTTCTTGGCCAGCAGCACCAGGTGGTAGCCCGCGTCCCGGCTGCCGCTGGGGTCCACGCAGTCCTCCAGGCCTTCCTCGCCGGTGGTGTTCTTGGCCTCGAGCTTCCGGTCGAAGCGGGTCTTGGGGGCCACGTAGACCTCGCAGCCCAGGATGGGCTTCACGGCCCAGGTGCCTTCGGCGTCCTTCGTCTTTTCGCAGGCATCGAAGAGCTTCATCATGCCGAACATGTTTCCGTGGTCGGTGACGGCCACAGCGGGCATGCCGGAGGCCCGGCACTTCTTCACCAGGTCGGGGATGCGGGTCAGGCCGTCGAGGAGCGAATGTTCGGTGTGCAGGTGGAGATGGGCGAAGCTCATGCCCCCATTCTCCGATGGATCCGCCGCCCCGCGGCAAGTGCCCAGGGGTCAGCGCCGCGAGAGCAGGTCCCGGAGCGTGTCTCTCAGGCTGGCCGCGTCCAGATCCAGGCTCAGGCGGGCGTGGGGCCCGGGGGTGACGGGCCCGCCCAGCTGCACCCAGCGGGACCGCCGCCGCAGGAGGTCGTCCTCCCGCCACACGGAGAGGATGCTGGGCTCCCGGGCCCAGAGGAGGACGCTGGGATAGGGCCCTTCCCGGGGCGGGACCGTGCCCCACACCTGGACTTCGGCGCCCCAGCTGTGGAGCCACCCCTGGATCCGCGCGCTGGCGGCGGCATCATCCATGCCCAGGGCCACGGTCCAGCCGGCCAGGAACCCCCTGGCGCCGGGCTGGGTGTCATCCTCCCGCTCGTACCATCCCAGCCGTTCATGGTGATGGAGGGACCGGGTGCGGAGGCGGTAGGGCGTGCCGTCCTGGCCCATCAGTGGGGCCTCGGGGGCCTGGCGGACCCGTTCCGCCCACTCGGTCCCGAAGAGCCCTTCCATCTGCGGAGAGGGGCGGTCCGTCCGGAACGCGTTGCCGGGCACGAGGCTGCGCCAGACCTCGGCCTCGGCCTCGGCCCGCTGGATGCGCTCCTCCAGGGTGCTGACCACGAGCCACTGCCAGGAGGTGCCGATGGCCATGGCCAGGATGAGGAGGCTGAAACCCGAGAGGCGGACTTTGAGGCCGAAGAGGCTGTAGGCGGCGACCTCCACCACCACCGGCAGGGTGACGGCCGAGATCCCCACAAAGAGCCTGCCGCCCATGGGATCGCCGTCCTGCCGGGCCCGGAAGGTCCAGAAGATGATGAACCCGCAGCCTGCCAGGAAGCTGAGGTGCGAGGCGTGGAGCATCCAGGTGTCCGCGAGGCTCGGATGCGGCAGCACGAGGTTGCGGAGGTAGTTGGGCAGCAGGGCCAGGGCGATCCACCCGGGGAAGCGCCGGGGCACGTGGCGGGGAAACAGCTCCGTGAAGGCCCTGCAGAGCGCGATGAATCCGAAGGCCACCAGCAGGCTCTGGGCCCGGTCCAGAAGTTCGAGGTTGGCCGAGGGCTGGGAGGCCAGGGCCAGCGCCGCATGGCGCAAGCCGACCAGCAGGCAGCCCAGGGCCAGCCAGCCGATCATCCGGTCCCGCCGGGACAGGGCGTCCGTCGCGAAGCTGACGAAGAGGGCGGCCAGGGCCCCGGTTTGGAAGGCGTCGAGGAAAGGCCAGTCCAGGAGTTGCATGCGGGACCTTCCGGGCAGGATGATGCGACAAGCCTAATCCATTCCTTCATCCGCTCGTAGCAGACAACATCCTGGAGCATGCTGTGAAACCCACCTGGAGGCCCCGTTGATCGCCTTCGAGAACCTGGACGTGCGCTACGCCGCCGCCAAGGCGCCCGCCCTCAAGGGGCTGACCCTGGCGCTGGACCGCGGCATCGTGGGCCTGCTGGGGCCCAACGGCGCCGGCAAGTCCACCCTGCTGAAGGCTCTGCTGGGCCTGCTGAAGCCCTCGGCCGGGGGCGGCACGGTGCTGGGCGTGCCCCTGGGCGCGCCGGAGGCCGCCAAGCTGCGGGCCCGCATCGGCTACATGCCCGAATACGACGCCCTCATCGAGGATGCCTCCGCCTACGAGCAGGTGGCCTTCTGGGGCGAGCTGAGCGGCCTGGCGCCGGAATCCGCCCGGGACCGCGCCCACGAGGTGCTCTATTTCGTGGGGCTGGACGAGGCCCGCTACCGGCCCGTCAGCGGCTACTCCACGGGCATGCGCCAGCGCGTGAAGCTGGCCCAGGCCCTGGTGCACAGCCCCGAGCTGATCTTCCTGGACGAGCCCACCAACGGCCTCGACCCCGACGGCCGCCGCCGCATGCTGGACCTGGTGCTGCGGGTCCACGCGGAGCTGGGCACGGGCGTCATCCTGGCCTCGCACCTGCTGGGCGACGTGGAACGGGTGGCGGACCAGCTGGTGATCCTCGACCACGGCCAGATCAAGGCCGCGGGCTCCATGGCCGGTCTGCGCAAGGCCCTGGCCCGCCGCGTGGAGCTGCGCTTCCTCGATCCGCTGGATGCCGCTCAGGAAGCGGCCCTGGCGGACCTGGGCGCCGTGCTGGAGGCGCGCAACGGCCTCTACGACCTGGAGCTGGCGGAGGCGGATTCCGCCGGGGTCTTCCGCTGGGCCGAATCGAAGGGGGCCACCCTCATCCAGGTGACGCCCCGCCACGATCGCCTGGACGAGGTGCTCCTGCGGGCGCTTCATCCCCAGACGGGA
>JAMPXL010000096.1 GCA_023701165.1 Geothrix sp.
CCATCGCCCAGTTCGCCGTCAGCAACTACCACGGCCCCTGGCTGGTGGACATCATCGGCGCCATCGTCTCCATGCTGTCCCTGGTCCTGTTCCTGAAGGTCTGGCAGCCCAAGACCATCTGGCGCTATGAGCATGAGCGCGAAGAAGCCCATGCGGCCAAGGTCGAGCAGAGCACAGGCAAGATCGTGAAGGCCTGGATGCCCTGGGTGTTCCTGTCCCTGTTCGTGTTCGCCTGGGGCACCCCTCAGGTCAAGACCTTCCTGAACGGCGGGACGAAGGACAAGCCCAACTTCCTCCAGGGCTATACCGTCAAGACCTTCGAAATCCCCCTGCTCCACAAGAACGTCATCAAGGCTCCTCCTGTCGTGGCCAAGCCCTCCGCTGAAGCCGCCGTCTGGACCTTCAACTGGCTCTCCCTCACGGGCACCAGCCTCCTCCTCGCCGGCATCTGCAGCGGCCTGCTGGTGGGCTTCGGTCCCATGGAACTGCTCAAGATCTTCGGCAAGACCGTGAACCGCGTGAAGATCTCCCTGCTCACCATCGCCGCCATGCTGGCCCTGGGCTTCGTGTCGAAGTCCGCGGGCCTGGACGCCACCATGGGCCTGGCCTTCGCCAGCACCGGGGTCCTCTTCCCCTTCTTCAGCGCCATGCTGGGCTGGCTGGGCGTGGCCCTGACGGGCAGCGACACCTCCGCCAACGTGCTCTTCGGCGGCCTCCAGAAGATCACCGCCGAGCAGCTGGGCCTGAACCCGATCCTCACCGCCGCGGCCAACACCACCGGCGGCGTCATGGGCAAGATGATCGACGCGCAGAGCCTCGTGGTGGCCTCCGTGGCCACCAACCAGCAGGGCGAGGAGGGCACCATCCTCCGCTACGTGTTCTGGCACAGCCTGGCCCTGGCCGCCATGGTCGGCGTCGTGATCTTCCTCTATGCGAAGGTCCTGCCCGCCAACTGGATGCCCCAGGTTCCCGCCGCGCCTGCGGCCGTGACGGCGCCCGCCGCCCCAGCCGCCCCGGCTGCCGTGCCTGCTCCTGCCCCCGCCAAGTAAGCCGGGCAGCGCTCTGATGTAAGACCCGGGTCCCGCCGCGCCACGCCAGGCCGGCGGGACCTTTTTCCCAGATTGAAGACCCAGAGGATGTTTCTCATGAGCACCGCCATCGCCCTATCCCTGAGGGAAGCCCTCGTCGCCATCGTAGGGCCCGACCGGGTCCTGGACCGGCCGGTGGACCTGATCGCCTTCGCTTCCGACGCGAGCTTCTACCGCCTGATCCCCAAGGCCGTGGTCTTCGCGGGGAGCGTGGACGAGGTCCGCGCCCTGTTCCGGCTCAGCCGCGAACTCAGCGTTCCCATGACCTTCCGGGCCGCCGGCACCAGCCTTTCGGGGCAGTCGGTGTCCGATGGGATCCTGGTGGAGGTGGCCCGCAACTGGCGCGGCATCCAGGTACTGGAGGGCGGCGCCAAGGTGAAGGTGCAGCCCGGCGTCATCGGCGCCCACGTGAACCACGCCCTGCGCCCCTACCGCGCCAAGATGGGCCCCGATCCCGCCTCCATCAACACCTGCACCGTGGGCGGCATCCTCTCCAACAACTCCAGCGGCATGTGCTGCGGCGTCACCCAGAACGCGTACCACACCCTGGAATCCCTCACCTTCGTCCTGCCTTCCGGCACAGTGATCGACACGGCCGCGCCCGATGCCGACCAGCGCTTCCGCGAGGCCGAGCCCGCCCTGGCCGAGGGCCTGCTGAAGCTCAAGGGGGACCTCGAATCCAACCGCCCCCTGGCCGACCGCATCCGCGCCAAGTACAAGATGAAGAACACCACGGGCTACTCGCTCAACGCCTTCATCGACTACGAGCGCCCGGTAGACATCTTCCGCAACGTGCTGGTGGGTTCCGAGGGAACCCTGGCCTTCATCGCCGAGGCCGTGCTGAATTCCGTGCCCGACCTGCCGGTGAAGGTGACGGGCTTCCTCATCTTCCCCGACCTGCACGCCGCCTGCGCGGCCATCGTGCCCCTGCGCGATGCCGGCGCCGCGGCCCTCGAGCTGCTGGACCGCGCCTCGCTGCGCTCCGTGGAGAACCAGGCCGGCATCCCGCCCAGCATCAAGACCCTGCCCGAGGGCGCCGCCGCCCTGCTGGTGGAATTCCACGGCCGGGACGAATCCGTCCGTGCGGAGCTGGAACGCACTGCCCTGGCCACCGCCGCGGGGTTCAACCTCATGGAGCCCGCCCGCTTCACCCACGACCCCGTGGAGCAGGCCCTCATGTGGAAGATCCGCTCCGGCACCTTCCCCTCCGTGGGCGCGGTCCGCAAGCGCGGCACCACCGTGCTCATCGAGGACGTGGCCTTCCCCATCGAGAAGCTGGCGGATGCGGCCGTGGATCTCACGAAGCTCTTCGCCAAGCATGGCTACGACGAGGCCATCCTCTTCGGCCACGCCAAGGACGGCAACCTGCACTTCGTCATCACCCAGTCCTTCAACGACCAGGCCGCCGTGGACCGCTACTCGGCCCTCATCGACGACGTGGTGGAGCTGGTAGTCAAGAAGTACGACGGCGCCCTCAAGGCTGAGCACGGCACGGGCCGCAACATGGCGCCCTTCGTGGAGGCCGAGTGGGGCCCGGAGGCCAAGGGCGTCATGGAGCAGCTCAAGGCCCTGGTGGATCCGCTGCGCCTGCTGAACCCCGGCGTCATCCTCAACGCCGATCCCAAGTGCCACCTGTCCGACCTCAAGCCCATGCCCGGCGTGGAGGAGGAGGTCGACAAGTGCATCGAGTGCGGCTACTGCGAGCCCAAGTGCCCCAGCCGCGAGCTGACGCTGACGCCCCGCCAGCGCATCGTGGTCCGCCGCGAGATGGCCCGCCTGGAGGCCAACCGCGAGAACCCCGGCCTGCTGGCCTCCCTCCAGGAGGTCTTCCCCTACATGGCCCTGGAGACCTGCGCCACGGACGGCCTCTGCGCCACGGCATGCCCCGTCAGCATCGACACGGGCCAGCTCACCAAGCGCTTCCGCCGCGCCAGCCACAGCCGCCGCGCCCAGAAGATCGCCCTTTCGGTGGCCCGCAACTTCGCCACGGTCGAACCGGTCATGCGCCTGGCCCTGCGGTCCGGGCACATGGTCCAGGGCCTCTTCGGCCCCAAGGCCATGCCCTTCATCACGCGGATCATGAAGGCCTTCGGCGCCTCCCACCAGTGGAGCCCGGAGATGCCGAAATCCGCCAAGGCCCCCCTGCCCGCTACCTCGCTGGAGGGCGCCCAGGCCATCTACTTCCCCGCCTGCATCTCCCGCATGATGGGCCACCTGCCCGGCGAGCCCGAGGAGCTGAGCCTGGTGGAGGCGCTGGTGAAGGTCTCCGAGCGGGCGGGCTATCCCGTCCACATCCCCTACGACGTGGAAGGCACCTGCTGCGGCGTGCCCTTCTCCTCCAAGGGCTTTGACGAGGCGCACCGCTACACCGTGAACCACGCCATCGAGAAGTTCTGGGAATGGAGCCAGGAGGGCCGCCTGGCCGTCGTCATGGACACCAGCCCCTGCACCCACGGCGTGCTCAGCAGCCGGGGCTACCTCACCCCTGAGAACCAGGCGAAGTTCGACAAGCTGAAGGTCATCGACAGCACGGCCTTCGCCAACGACGTGCTGCTGCCGCGCCTGAAGGTGCTGCGCAAGGTGGGCTCCGTGGTGCTGCACCCCGTCTGCTCGGTCACGAAGATGAACCTCCTGCCCCAGCTCGAAGGCGTGGCCAAGGCCTGCGCCGACAAGGTGGTGGTGCCCCGGGACGCGGGCTGCTGCGGCTTCGCCGGCGACCGCGGGTTCACCCACGCCGAACTGACGGCCAGTGCCACCAAGCACGAGGCCCGGGAGGTGAAGGCCGAAGCCTTCGATGGCTATTTCGCCAGCAGCCGCACCTGCGAGGTGGGCATGACCCGCTCCACGGGCCAGGTCTACCGCAGCTTCCTATACTTGCTCGAGTCCGCGACCCGACCGGAGGCATCCAAGTGAACGGATCGAAGCCCAAGAAGGTCTACTTCTACGGCACCTGCCTGGTGGACCTGTTCTTCCCGGACGCCGGCATGGCCGGCATCCAGCTCCTGCGCCAGGCCGGCGTGGAGGTCGTCTTCCCCGAGGGCCAGACCTGCTGCGGCCAGCCGGCCTTCAACTGCGGGTATTGGGAGGAGGCCCGCGACGTGGCCCGCGCCCAGGTGGCCCTCTTCCCCCAGGACCTGCCCGTCATCCTGCCCTCGGGCAGCTGCGCGGGCATGATGAAGGTCCACTACCCCGAACTGTTCCACGGCCAGCCGGATGAGGCCCAGGTGCTTGCCTTCAGCGCCCGCGTCTTTGAGCTGACCCAGTTCCTGGTGGACGTGCTGGATGTGAAGCTGAAGGACCTGGGCGAGCCCGTGAAGGTCACCTGGCACAGCTCCTGCCATGCGGTCCGCGACCTGGGCCTGAAGGGCGAGCCCCCGGCCCTCATCGGCCAGCTCTCCACCGTGGAACTGGCGCCCCTGGTCCGGGAGCACGAATGCTGCGGCTTCGGCGGCACCTTCTCCGTGCGGCAGCCGGAGATCTCCGCAGCCATGTCCTGCGACAAGGCCACGGACGCCGAAGCGACCGGCGCTTCCGTGGTCCTGTCCACGGATGGCGGCTGCCTGCTCAACGTGAATGGCACGCTGGAAGCCAAGAACAGCAAGCTCAAGGTCCAGCACGTCGCCGAATTCCTCTGGGAGCGCACCCGTGCACGCTGAGAACGAAATCCACTTCCGCGACTCGGCCGCCAAGGCCCTGCTGGATCCCCAGCTGCGCGCCAACTTCCGCCGCGCCATGGACGGCCTCATCACCAAGCGCCGGAACCAGTTTCCGGATCCCCGCGACCTGCAGGACCTGCGGGATCTCAGTACGGCCATCCGCTCCCGCAGCCTGCTCAACCTGCCGGCGCTGCTCGAGCAGTTCGAGGCCAACTGCACGAAGAACGGCATCCAGGTCCACTGGGCCGAGACCTGCGAGCAGGCCAACGAGCTGATCCTGGGCATCCTCCAGGCCAAGGGCGCCAAGACCCTGGTCAAGGGCAAGAGCATGGTCTCCGAGGAGATGCATCTCAACGCCTACCTGGAATCCAAGGGCATCGAGGCCCTGGAGTCCGACCTGGGCGAGTACATCATCCAGCTGGATGGCGAAACGCCGAGCCACATCATCATGCCGGCCATCCACAAGAACAAGGACCAGATCGCCCGGCAGTTCAGCCAGAAGATCAAGGACGCCAAGTACACCGAGGACGTGGACGAGCTCACGGCCATGGCCCGCAAGGTGCTGCGCCAGAAGTTCCTCGACGCGGATGCGGGCCTCTCCGGCGTGAACTTCGCCGTGGCCGAAACCGGAACCCTCTGCCTGGTGGAGAACGAAGGCAACGGCCGCATGAGCACCCACGTGCCGCCCCTCCACATCGCCGTCATGGGTCTGGAGAAGGTCGTGGCCCGGCTCGAGGACGTGGCGCCGCTCTACGCGATCCTGACGCGCTCGGCCACGGGCCAGGCGGTCAGCACCTACTTCAACCTCATCAGCGGCCCCCGGAGCGATGCGGA
>JAMPXL010000097.1 GCA_023701165.1 Geothrix sp.
TGGCCACCGTAGGCCGGGGCTTCGGCGCCTCCGGGGCCTCGGCGAGCAGCTTGGCCCGGAAGGGGGCGCCGGGCGCGGGAGTCGGGGCGGAGGTCGCGGGGAGAGGTTGGGCTTCGATCAGGGTCTGGGCGGCGTCCAGATGCAGGGACTGGATGGGCGGAAGCAGGTCCTCGGCCCGGATCTGGGGTTGTTTCCGGCGGGCATCGGCCGTTTCCAGCTCGGCCTTCAGCAGGGCCTCCCGCTGGGCCTCGAGCGCCTGGTGCCGCTGGGCCAGCGCCTGGAGGGCGGCGCCGTCCGCCGCATCCAGCTCGGGCTGGTCGGGATTGCGGCCGCGGAGGAAGGGCCGCTTCACCATCGAGATGAACCCCTGGAAACCCTTGGCGGGCATGGGCTTCACCCAGGGCCAGGCCTTTTCGCCCAGCCAGCGGTGGAGCAGCCTCCCCAGGGCCTGGGTCAGGCCGGGGGCCAGCACCAGGGCGCAGACGAGCATGGCGAGGGCCAACAGGAGCGGCAAGCCGACCGGGCCGAGAAACCGGCGCTGGGCGGGCCAGAGGGCGCTGCCCAGCCAGCCGCCCCAGCGGAGCTGCATGGCGCTGGCGCCATCAGGGCTTGTCCAGGTCCGGCTGCCGAAGGCGCCGAGGGCGGTCCACACGGCGAGGGCCAGACCCAGCCAGGCCAGGCGGCCGGGCCAGCGGCGGCCTTCCCTGGGCCAGGCCTCCCAGAGCAGGTAGGGCGGCAGGATCCAGGCGCCGGTCCCCATGAGGGTCTGCAGCAGGCCCGCCAGGGTGGAGCCCGCCAGGCCGCACAGGTTCTGCACACCCGCCCCGGTGGCGCCCTGGTTGAAGGGGTGGGGGTCCAGGGGGTGGTAGCTGGCGAGGGAGAGCAGCAGCACCAGGGCCACAAAGCCCAGCACCGCCCTCAGCATCCAACGGCCGATTCCCTGCAATGCGCCTCCACGGTGTCCTGGGACCAGTGTAGCCCAGCGGGACGCGCGCTAGCGGGCCAGGGGCGCGGGTCCCGGGGGCTGGAGGAGGGCCAGCCGATGCTGGGGATCCCAGGCGGGCTTGCCCAGGTCCCGGAGGTAGGCGCTTGCGGTGACAAAGGTCCAGCCCGCCGTGCGGGCCCGGTCCATGAAGGCGCCGAGCCCCGCGGAGGGGCGATCGCCTTCGGCCCGTTCAGAGCCGAGGTGCATGAGCACGATGAGGCCATCCCCGTCGCGATCCAGGCGCGATTGGAGCCGCCGAAGGATGGCATCGCCGCTGCGGTAGAGGCGGCGCTCCTTGGGCGTGGCCCAGTCGAGGGTATCGGCGCCTTCGCTCCAGCCCACGTGGCGGTAGCCCAATTCTTCGGCCCAGCGCCGGATCTCCGCGGTGTGCTCGCCGTAGGGCGCCCGCCAGAAGGGGTCCATGGGGCGGCCCAGCAGGCCCACCAGCGCGGCATCGGCCTCCAGCAGCTCCCGCTGGACCCGCTCCCTCGTCCACTTGGGGTCGCGTTTCATGTCCGGGGCGAAGTGGGGGTGGTTCATGGTGTGGTTGCCCAGCTCGTGCCCCTCGGCGGCCATGCGCTTCACCAGGGCCGGGAAGCGCTGGATGAAGGCGCCGGTGAGGAAGAGGGTGGTCCGGACACCGCGGGCCTTCAAGGTGTCCAGCACCTCGGCAGCCACCTCGGCATTGGAGCCGCCGTCGAAGCTGAGCAGCAGGCGCTTGTGCCCGCCCGGGCCCCGGGTGAGGTTGAGGGCTTCGCCCATGCCGGGCCAGAAGGGGCCCTGGGACAGGGGCGCCGCCGGGGCCTGGAGCGCCGCCACGGGCGCGGGCGGCCGCGGCGTCCCTGGTTCGGATGGGGGCACCGGCCTGGGCGTGATGGCGAGGGACGTCCTTGTCCGCGAGGCCAGCGCGGCCACGGAAGCATCCTGGGGACGGGTCCCGGTTCGGACGGAGGGCTGCACGGGCTCCGCAGGAGCGGCCGGCGGCACGGCCCGGGCGGCCCTGGGGGGGGGCGGCGTCCTGGGTGTGCGGGGAGCCGCCCCCTGGCTGGGGGCCAGCGTGAACTCAAAGCGGGCCAGCGTCTGCCCGGCCTGGGTGCGGAGGACAGCGGCCTCGCCGTCGGGGGGACGGAAGAACTCCCACCGCACCGGGCCGGGCTCGGCGAACCGCATCTCCCGGATGGAGCGGCCTTCGAGCACCAGCTCCGTGGGCTCTGCGACCTCGCCCTCCACCACCGCCAGGCCGCCGAGGGGATGCCAGGTCCAGGGGATGGGCGCGGAGGCCTTCGCCGCGGGCGGGGGGGGTGGTGGCGCCTGGGCGGCCTGCCGGTCGCAGGCCAGGAATCCCAGGGCCAGGAGGGCGATGGCGCCAAGCCGCTTCATGGGGCCACCTCTGCGCGGCACAGGGCCCAGTAGTTCGCCTTTTCACGGATGCGCACCCACCGGGGCTCAAGGGCCGCGCCCTTGAGGTGGAGGAAGGCCTGCTCGGCCAGGAGCTCGGCGGTGGGGTTGCGCCCGGCGAGGGCGGGCAGGTCGTTCAGCAGCCGGTAGTCGACGGTCTCCACCCAGGTGTCCAGGGCCCGCGCGAAGGCCGGTTCACCGGCCTCGGAGGCCAGCTCCACGGCCGCTTCCACCTCCCAGTTGTGGCCGTGGCGGTCTTCCTGGAATCCCGGCAGGTCATGGAAATGATCGGCCACGAAGGGCCGGCGGAGCGAAAGCGTGATAGCCATGTCCGAGTATAGCGGTCAGCGCTGGGCGGCAAGCTCGGCGCGCAGGGCGTCGAGGTAGATCCGCAGGGTGAGGTGGCGGCCCTCGGCGAGGCGCCTTCCAGCCTCGGTCTTCATGGCGGCGGCCAGCTTCAGGAGCTTCCGCTCGAAGTGGTCGAGGCTCCAGGCCTTGTCATCCATGTCGCGGCCTTCGCCCCAGGGATCCTCCGGGTGCCACAGGCCCGCGCCGAAGCTGGCCCCCGTGGCGAAGACCCGGGCGATGCCGATGGCGCCCAGGGCCTCCAGGCGGTCCGCGTCCTGGACCACGGCGGCCTCCAGGCTGGCGGGTTCCTGGCCCCCGCTCCAGCTGTGGCTGGCCACCGCGGCGGCGATGGCGGCGGCCTTTGCTTCCAGGCCCTCGATCTCCCGGCACCACCGGGGCACGAGGTCCGAGGCCATCTGCGCCGTGAGGGGCGACTCGGGGTGGTTCTTGGGGCGGTAGACCAGGTCGTGGAGCAGGGCCGCGGCCACGCAGGTCTCCGCATCGGCGCCCTCCTCCCCGGCCAGGCCCTCAGCCAGCCGGGCCACCCGCAGGATGTGGCCCAGGTCGTGGGCGGCGTCCCGGGGAAAGGGCTCGGCGGCCAGGTGGGTGCGGAGGCGCGCCAGCAGCGGGGTCGACCAGGGGAAGGGGAAAGCGGGCGCCATGCGATCCAGCCTAGCCTGATTTCGAGCCCCTTCTGCCGCAGGGCCTTCCACCGGGATGGCCGGTGGCGCCTGGCGAATCCAGCGATGGCGCACCCTGCGATGCCTTAAGATGAGCGTTCCTGGAGGACCCATGCGGAGCCTGACGACCCTTTTGATGAGCCTGCTGCTGCCGGTGGCGGCCTGGGCCCAGAAGGCGGATCCCTCCTTCGACGCGGTGAAGAGCGTGGGCCTCGCCTTCCAGAAGGGGGCCGTGGTGCTGACGGTGCCCCCGGACGCGCACCTGAAGGCCTCCTTCATGGAGGTGGCGAAGAAGGGCGGCCCGGGCACCCTGAAGGCCGGGCCTCTGCCCGCCACCACCGCCAAGGACGAGATCGGCGATGGCATCTGGCACGGCACGGTGCGCATCCCCGTGCGGGGCGAGGGGCTCAGCGGCACCGTCCAGCTCGAGGTCACCTACCAGCCCTGCACCGAAGGCGAGGGCGGCGTCTGCTTCCCCCCCACCACGCGGACGCTGGAGGTGAGGGCGTCTGAGATTCCGGTGGCCGCGCTGGCGGCCGTTCCGGCGGAGAAGCCTGCGGTCTCTCCGATGGAAAAGGCAGCAGAGTCTCCAGTCCCGGCGGCTTCATCCTTGCCCACGGCGCAGGCGATCCCGCCTGCGCCTGCGCCTGCGCCGGCAGAGGACGGCCTGTTCTGGTCCCTGCTCCTGGTCTTCCTTTTCGGGATGGGGGCCTCCTTCACGCCGTGTGTCTACCCGATGATCCCCATCACCATGGCCATCGTGGGGGCGAAGGGCAGCGGCAAGACCCGGGGGTTCGCGCTTTCTCTGGCTCTGGTGCTCGGCATGGCCGTCACCTACACCGCCCTTGGCGTGCTGGCGGCCCGAGCTGGTTCCGCAGCAGGGGCCTGGGCTCAGCAACCGGCCTTCCTGATCCCTGTGTCCATCCTTTTCGCTGCCTTTGCTCTATCCCTCTTTGGAGCTTTCGAGATCAGCCTTCCGTCCGGTCTCGCCATGAGGCTCCAGGGGGACGGATCCCGCAAGGGCCTTAGTGGGGCCTTCCTCATGGGCATGGTGCTTGGACCGCTCTCGGCACCCTGCGTGGGGCCCATCATCGGCTCCGTGTTGGTGGATATCGCGCAGAAGGGTGAGGTGTTCCTCGGAGGCCTCAAGCTCTTCATCTTCGCCCTGGGCATGGGTGTGCTGTTCATGGCGGTGGGCACGTTCTCGGCGGCGCTGCCCAAGAGCGGCGAGTGGCTCACGCGCTTCAAGCAGGGCATGGGCCTGGTGGTGCTGGGCTTCGCGGCCTGGAACGTGCGGCTCGTGGTGCCGGACTGGGCCAACTTCGCCATGTGGACCGTGGTGATGCTGGCGGGCGCGGCGGTGCTGGGGGCCTTCGAGGCGGCCTCGGGCCTGGTGGGCCAGCTGCGCAAGGGGACCGCCCTCCTCATGCTCGTCCTCGCAGCGCTGCTGGGTCTGCGCGCCACGGAAACCTACCTGAAGGTGGACCTGCTGCCCAGGGGCGGCGCCGCTGCGGCGGCGAAGGAGGAACACGCCGGCTGGATGGAGCAGGACCTGGAGGCCGCGCTGGTGAAGGCCAAGGCCGAACGCAAGCTCGTGCTGGTGGACATCTACGCGGACTGGTGCGCCCAGTGCAAGGAGCTGGACGAGAAGACCTGGCCCGACGCCGCGCTGAGGCAGTGGATCGCCCAGAACGCCGTGGCCATCCGCATCGACACCGACGCCAAGCGCAAGGATCTGGCCGGGAAGCTCCAGGTCCGCAGCTACCCCACCGTCATTCTGCTGGATGCCGAAGGCAAGGAACTGCGCCGCATCCTGGGCTTCCAGAAGCCCGAGACCATGAAGGCCTGGCTTTCCGGGCATTGAACGCGAAGGCAGCCGGTGATTTATTCCGGGACGAAGGCGTCCCCATGGGCCAGAATGGGGGCATTCCAACCCCATCATCAACTTGCCTGGACAGGTGTCCCATGCGTCTTCTTGTGGCCCTCGTGTTCGCGTGTCTCACGCTTTCGGCGCAGCAGTACGATTGGCTGCGCGTCGTGCCGGGATCCAGCTACTGCCCCCGGGAGGACAAGGATGGGGAACGCGCGATGTTGGGGCGCAGGGGTTCGGCGGCCACCGACGCCTGGGTCAAGCCCAA
>JAMPXL010000098.1 GCA_023701165.1 Geothrix sp.
CTACCAGCCCCAGTTCTTCATGGACGGCCGCCTGGCGGGAGCCGAGGCGCTCATGCGCTGGAACCATCCCCTCCTCGGCGCGGTCCCCCCCACGAAGTTCATCCCCCTGGCCGAAGAAAGCCGCCTCATCCTCCCCATCGGCGAGTGGGCCCTCCGCGAAGCCTGCGGGCAGATGGCCCGGTGGCAGGCCCTCAGCCCCGCCCCGCTGCTGCTGGCCGTGAACGTGTCGGTCCTCCAGTTCGCCAGCGGCGACTGGGACACCTGCGTGGCCAGGGCCCTCGCCGACACGGGCCTGGCGCCCGGCTGCCTGGAGCTGGAGCTCACCGAAGGCCTCGTCATGCGCCAGGACCACGAAGACCTGGCCCCGCTCCACCGCCTGCGCGAGATCGGGGCCCGCATCGCCATCGACGACTTCGGCACCGGCTACAGCTCCCTGGGCTACCTCCAGCGCCTGCCCATCACCACCCTGAAGCTGGACCAGTCCTTCACCGCCGCCCTCCAGGCCGAGGACCCCCTCCTCTCCTCCGAGCCCATCGTGCGGGCCATCATCCAGCTGGCCCACAGCCTCCACCTCACCGTGGTGGCCGAGGGGGTGGAGACCGAGGGGCAGCGGGACATGCTGGACCTCCTGGGCTGCGATTGCCTCCAGGGCTTCCTCCTGGGCCGCCCCCTTCCCGCCGATGCCTTCGAGGCCCTGCTGGAATTCATGTCCACCAAGCAGTTCCTGAAGAAGGCCGGACGAGCCGAAGAGGTCCGGGTGCCCCGGGCGGCTCCGGGACGGACCCGCTCCCGTTGAGCTGAGGAAAAAACAACATGTGACACATGCATCCCGGTCCCCCGGGAGACCATGGAGTCGCCCCCTGTCTCTCCGCTCCCCGTCGCCGGACTGTCCCGGCCCCTGGGACCGGCGCTGTCCCCTCAGCGTCTCTGGCGGGGTCCCCTTGCCGAGGCTCCCATGCTGCGCCGCACCATCGACGTCGACGAACGCCTGCCCCTGCTGCAGACCGTGCCCCTGAGCCTCCAGCACCTCTTCGCCATGTTCGGGGCCACGGTGCTGGTGCCCTTTCTTTTCAAGGTGAACCCGGCCACCTGCCTGCTGATGAACGGCGTGGGCACGCTGATCTACCTGGTGGTGGCCAAGGGCCGCATCCCCGCCTACCTGGGCTCGAGCTTCGCGTTCCTGTCACCCGTCTTCGCGGTGCTGGCGGCGGGGCTGAGCTACTCGGCCGCCCAGGGCGGGTTCATCGTCTTCGGCCTCATCTTCATGCTGCTGTCGCAGGTGGTGCGCGTGGCGGGCACGCGCTGGATCGACATCATCTTCCCCCCGGCCGCCATGGGCGCCATCGTGGCCATCATCGGCCTGGAACTGGCCCCCGTGGCCACCAACATGGCGGGCCTCACGGCCGGCCCCGCGGTGCTGGGCATGCCGCTGCGCCTGGCCCTGCTGATATCGCTGTCCACCCTGGGCGTCACCATCCTGGCGTCCATCCTGCTGCGTGGCTTCCTGGCAGTGATCCCCGTCCTGCTGGGCGTCGTCGCGGGCTACCTGCTCGCCCTGGGGCTCGGCGTGGTGGATTTCCAGGCGGTGCGCCTGGCGCCCTGGTTCCAGGTGCCCACCCTCTATGCGCCCACCTACAACCTGCAGGCCATCCTCATCATCCTGCCCGCCTCGCTGGTGGTGCTGGCGGAACACGTGGGCCACCTGGTGGTGACCGGCAACATCGTGGGCAAGGACCTCATGAAGGAGCCCGGGCTGCACCGCTCCCTGCTGGGCGACGGCCTCTCCAACGTGCTGTCCGGCCTCGTGGGCGCCACGCCCAACACCACCTACGGCGAGAACATCGGCGTCATGGCCATCACCAAGGTCTACAGCGTGTGGGTCATCGGCGGCACGGCCATCATCGCCATCCTGGTGTCCTTCTCCGGCAAGCTCGCCGCCCTCATCCAGAGCATCCCCGTGCCCGTCATGGGCGGCGTCTGCATCTTGCTCTTCGGCGTCATCGCCGCCGCGGGCATCCGCATGCTCATCGAGAAGAAGGTGGACTACACCCAGTCCCGCAACCTGATCCTCACCTCCGTCGTCCTCATCAGCGGCATCAGCGGCGCCGCCGTGAAGCTGGGCACCGTGGAGCTCAAGGGCATGGCGCTGGGGACCGTGGTGGCCATCGTCCTCAGCCTGCTCTTCTGGGGCCTGGACCACCTGGGCCTCAGCAACGACGCCAGCGCCCAATCCTGATCCTCGATCACCCTTTTTCCTTTCTCCAGGGAGCACCGCATGGAACGGTTTTTCAACCTGAAGGCCAGGGGCACCACGGTGGCCACAGAGGTGCTCGCGGGCACCACCACCTTCATCTCGATGGCCTACGTGATCTCGCTGATCCCCAACGCCTTCCTCAAGGTGGCGGGCATCGCGCCGGCCCAGGGCTTCACGGCCTTCGTGATCTGCGCCATCCTCTCGACCCTCATCGGCGCCTTCTACGCGAACCTGCCCATCGCCTTCGCCTCGGGCATCGGCCTCTCGGCCTTCTTCGCGTTCACCGTCTGCGCCCCGGCCAACCAGGGCGGCATGGGCTACACCATCCAGGTGGCCCTCACGGCCCTGCTGCTGGAGGGCCTGGTCTTCATCGCCCTCAGCGCCATGAAGACCCGCGAAGCCTTCATGGACGCCATCCCCTTCTCCCTGAAGAAGGGCATCTCCGTGGGCATCGGCCTCTTCATCGCCATCATCGGCTTCGTGGACTCCGGCGTCACCCAGGTGGGCCTGAAGTTCGACGCCGACACGATCTTCCCCATCCTCAAGAACGATCCCTCGGCCCTCTTCGGCCTGCATGACGTGAACAACCTCTTCATCGCGAAGTTCTGGGACCACGGCCACCTCACCCCCGCCTTCTGGTCCGTGGTGGGCCTCTTCCTCATCGCCGTGCTGGTGGCCAGGCGCGTGAAGGGCGCCATCCTCCTGGGCATCCTGGCCATCACCCTGGTGGGCCTGCTGCCCGTGAGCTGGGGCGGCGGCTTCACCCACCTGCCCAAGGGCGCCCTGTTCCAGCTCCCCAGCTGGCCCACGATGTTCCAGTACGACTGGAGCTGGACCAAGTCCCTCAGCGGCATGCTGAACATCTTCATCATCCTGTTCACCCTGCTCTTCGTGGACATGTTCGACACCATCGGCACCCTCATGGGCATCGGCGCCCAGGGCAAGATGCTGGACAAGGAGGGCCGCTTCCCGGGCGCGTCGAAGGCCTTCATGGCCGACGCCGTGGGCACCACCTTCGCGTCCATGTTCGGCACCACGGCCATCACCGCCTACATCGAAAGCGCCTCCGGCGTGGCCGAGGGCGGCCGCACGGGCCTCACGGCCCTGGTGGTCGCGGGCTGGCTGGCCCTGGCCCTCTTCCTGTCGCCCCTCTTCCTGATGGTGCCCCTGCAGGCCACCGCCCCGGCGCTGATGATGATCGGCTTCTTCATGCTGTCGGAGATCAAGGAGATCCGCTTCGACGACATCACCGAATCCATCCCCGCCTACCTGGCCGTGGTGGTCATGCCCTTCACCTTCTCCATCGTCAACGGCATCGCCCTCGGCATGATCGCCTACACCGTGCTGAAGGCCGCCACGGGCCGCTTCAAGGAGATCAACCCGATCATCCTCGTGCTGTCCGTCATTTTCCTGCTCAAGCTCCTCTTCCTCTCGGCCTAGCCCCTTACCCTTTTTCCGGAGGTCCCATGTCCAAGTTCGCCCTCGCCCTCGTGGCCCTCGCGGCCCTGCCCGCCGCCGCCGCCGACTGGAGCGACACCTTCCTCGGCTACCGCTATGGCACCCAGTTCCGCGAGCCCGGCCTCGACGGCACCATGAAGAAGAACATCCTGCAGCTGGGCCACGCCAGCGGCTGGGCCTACGGTTCGAACTTCTTCAACGCGGACATGCTCATGTCCGACCGCAACGACCCCACCGCCAGCGGCAACAGCGGCGCCAACGAGGTCTACGTGATCTACCGCGGCTCCCTGAGCCTGGGCAAGCTGCACAAGAAGGACCTCGGCTTCGGCCCCGTGCGGGACATCTCCCTCACCGCCGGCTTCGACTTCAACGCCAAGGACAACGCCTTCGCCTCCAAGAAGCGCTTCCTGGTGCTGGGCCCCACCTTCCACTTCGCCGTGGCCAAGGGCTTCTGGGACCTGAGCCTTTTCGCCTGCCACGAGCAGAACTACAACGGCATCGTGGGCAGGTCCGTGGACTTCAAGACCACCTGGGAGCTCTCCACCGCCTGGGGCATCCCGGTCCAGATGGGCCCCGTGGGCGCCGAGTTCAAGGGCTACGCCAACTACGTGGGCGCCAAGGGCAAGGACGGCTTCGGCGCCGAGACCAAGCCCGAAACCCTGGCCAACCTGGCCCTGATGTTCGACGTCACCCCGGCCTTCGGCGGCAAGGGCAAGGTCTACGCGGGCGTGGGCTTCGAGTACTGGAACAACAAGTTCGGCGGCGCCAACCACGACGGCCCCGCCCCCCTCACCAACAAGCGCGTCACCGCCCCCATGGCACAGCTCCAGATCCACTTCTGAGCCGACCCGCTAGACTATCCCCTGCGCGCCCATAGCTCAGGTGGATAGAGCAGCAGCCTTCTAAGCTGCAGGGGCTGTGTGTGACCGCCCGTTGATGATCCTGCGAAAACCCTTGGTAGCACTAGCTATCAGGGGTTTTTCAGTCCTGCCAAAGATGGTTCGTTTCACCCGCAAGTGAACCTCAATTATCCGGTTTCCTAGGTCCAAGGGCACAACATGGGCACAACCCCGGGCGGGTATTTTGCCTTGTATCACAAGGATTTTCGCCCGGACCAGGGGTGGTCGACCTTCAAACCGAGGTCGGATCAGAGACGGGTTAGGGCTTTACCAGTAGGTAGCTAGCTCGCTGGGGAACTTCCGTTTGGGCAGGAGTGGTCCAGCTAATCCACGGTGTCCTCTTCACTGGTCGCCAGCCGCCCTCTAGCAGCAAGACTCTTCAGTCGAGTCATACCGATACCCTTTTCGCCCAGGTGTGAGTTCCTCACCCATCGCAGCCAATAGCCTCCAGCATCGCCCTTACCGATAACCAGGAGGTGTTGGTGGCGTCCGATTCCCCCGTGTTCGTAATACATGAACCAGAGGGACGGGGAGGTGCCGCCAAAGATCAGGCGCCTGCGGGGGCGATGCAACATGCTCCGGGGGATGGCGTCACCAGCAGTCCACTTCTCCCCCGGGTTTGCGATGCCAGGTGTGTCGAACACAAAGAAGTCCTCCTTCTCTTGCTCCGACATTGCCGCCCAATCGGGGTCCTTCTCCATCTCGACCCTGGACCCTCGCGTCATACGCTCATGTAGGGCATCGCACTTCTTCTTAAACACCTCGTGGATAGCCTCCTGGACGGGCTCTGGCAGTCCTTCAAGACGGTCCACCTTCTGGAACGGGTTCACCTTAAAGGTGCCTAGGAGGTCCTTGGGAGGGTCCGAAGCGAGGATAGGCAGGGTATCTCCAGCTAGAGCCTGCCGCCAGCGGCTCGTATGTCCCAG
>JAMPXL010000099.1 GCA_023701165.1 Geothrix sp.
GGCGCCCGAAGGTGAGGGTGCCGAAGAAGAGCGTGGGCCCCAGGAGGGCGGCCCGGTCCTCGGCCAGGCCGAAGGCCGCGAGGGTGGGCTTCAGGAAGCGGGCCATGCAGACCTCGGCGCCCACGTAGAGGAAGATGCCCAGCACGGCGAAGAGGAAGGTGCGCTCCTTCAGCAGGGCCAGGCTGCCGGCGAGGCTGGGGGGCGCCTCGGCCTGGGATTCCTCCACCTTCAGCCCCGCCACCAGGCCCAGGGCCAGCATCGTGAGGACGAAGAAGACGGGAAAGGCGCCCCGCCAGCCCAGGGCGGAGAAGAGGGGGAGGATGGCCACCAGGCCCACCAGGTAGGCCGACGACGAGGAGCCCAGGCCCTTGATCCCCTGGGCCAGGGCCAGGTTCCGCGGGTAGTCCCCGGCGGGGCTCACATCGCGCATGAGGGGGTTGCCCGCCACCTGGAGGAAGGTGGTGCCCACGCCCAGGGCGAAGATGCAGGCCAGCAGGACCCCGAAGCGGGGCAGGGCCAGGGTGGGCACCAGGATGGCCGCGGCGTTCAGGGCCAGGCCCAGCACGAGCAGCCGCTTGCGCCCGATGCGGGCCGCCAGCAGGCCCCCGGGCACGCTGAACACCGCGAAGGCGATGAAGACCGAGAAGGTGAGCAGGGTGGCCGCGGCCTGGCTGAGGTGGTACTGGCTGCGCACGCCGTCGGCCATGGGGCCCATGGCATCCGCGATGCCCATGACCAGGAAGGTGAGGAACACGGGGAGGGTGCGAAGGCGCATCGAGGCTCCGGGATCAGGAGGTCATCTTTGCAGAGGCGCCTCAGCACCGCGCGCAGAAATGGGGCGGGGCGGGCAGCTTGGCGAGGCCTTCCAGGGCCCGCTCCCAGGCCCGGGTGGGGCCGCGGAAGGCGGTGGCTTCCAGGGTGAGGGTGCGCAGGGCGTGGAGGGGCGCGGGGTCGCCGGGCAGGGGCAGGAAGGGGATGGGCTGGCCCGTGGCGGCGCGCAGGGCGGTGCGCAGGGCGTGGGTGAGGGCCGTGGCCTCGGGCAGCACCAGGGGGGGCACGCGCAGCTCGGCGCCTTCGGGCAGGGGCACGCCGGGCCAGAGGTCGGTCTCGAAGCGTCCGGGCTCCACCTCCCGCCACTCGGGGCGGCGGAAGGTCCGCTTGCGGTCGGCCTTGTCCCAGTGCGCCAGGAAGCCCTTCAGCTCGGCCTTCTCCAGGGGGCCCATGGGCGCCTTGGCCAGGGCCGCGGGCAGGGCCCGCGCGAGGCGGCCCGGCATCCGCCGCGCCAGCATGGGCTTGCCCTCCAGCCAGGGCAGGCCCGCGTCCAGGGCCGCCACCAGGGCGCCCAGGCGGCGGCGGTGGAGGTCCAGGGCGGAAGCCAGGTCGCCACCGGGCACGGGCACGAGGCCCAGCACGTTCACCGCCAGGCCCCGGGCGTGGACGGTGGACGCGGCCTCCAGGGGTTCCCGCAGGTCCTCCGACCGGCGTCCCAGCACCAGGACCTGGGGCAGCCCGTGGCCCAGGAGCCGCTCCACGAGGATGAGGCCGCCGCCCCCGGAAGCGCCCGGGGCGGATAGCACCGAGCCGCCCAGCTCCGCCGCGAGCTGCAGGGCCTGGGGGTTCATCCGAGGGCCTCCACCAGCTTCTCCCGCCGCCGGTCCAGGGCCGCGGCCGCCGCGGGCAGCAGCCGCAGGTGGGCTGCCAGGACCAGCCCGAAGAGCAGCAGCATCCCGGGCACCAGCAGCGGGGGCGAAGCCCAGGCCAGCAGCGCGTAGACCCCGCCGAAGAGGCTGGCCCAGAGGCCGGAGGTGGCCACGCTCAGCAGCCCCAGGGCGAAGGGCAGGTTGTTGTTCTTGAGGCTGTCCATGGCCATGGGCCGCGGGGCCCAGGTGGAGGTCCACTGGCCCACGGCGGCCTGGGCCAGGAAGATGCAGCCCATGAGCAGGAGGCCGCCCAGCAGGGGGCCGGGCCCCGCGTGGTCGACGGCCAGCAGCAGGCCCGCCAGGGCCAGGGCCTGCAATCCCTGGTGGGCGGCCATGCCCAGCAGCTTCCCCTTGAGCAGATCCTCCGCCGCCACGGGCAGGAGCAGGAGGCCCTTCACCCCGTGGCGGTCCAGGCCGAACTGGTTGAACACGAAGTTGTTCCCCACCAGGGAGAGGTAGGCGAAGGCGAGGGGCACGGTCCAGAGGGGAGTTGCCTTGACCTGGGCGAAGGGCCCCTTCAGCAGCACCACGGTCATGAGGGGCATCAGGAAGGCGAAGCGGCCCAGGTGGCTGCGCATGAGGGTCTGGAAGTGGAGCCGGCCGATGCCTTCGGCGGGATGGCGGAAGGTCCACAGGCGGTCCGGCCCGCGGGTCGCCGGCGAGGCCGTGGTGCCGTTCGCTTCCCGCGCCATGAGCCGGGCCCCCAGCCCCATCACCAGCGCCAGCAGGCCCAGGGGATAGAGGTGCAGGGCCAGGGCCGCGCCCCACTGGCCCTGCTGTGCCTTCGCCAGGCTCCGGGCGGCGGCGTGGGTGGGCAGGGCTTCCAGCACCCGGGCGGCGCCCCGGCCCAGGGCCTGGACCTGCTGGGCCTGGGCGCCGCGCAGGGGGCCGCTGGGCCTGCCTTCGCGGCGCTGGGGCAGGGCCGGAGACATCAGGGCCGAGCCCAGCCAGGCCAGGATGGCCAGGCCCACCAGGGCCGCGCGCAGGCGCTTCACCAGGGCCGAGGCCAGGCCGCCCATCAGCAGCTGGAGGGCCAGCAGCATCAGCAGCGTTTCGAGCAGCAGCAGGGGCACCAGGGGCAGGGTCCAGGGGGCCGCCGCGCCGATGCCCAGCAGCAGTCCGGCCAGGGCCAGGCCCATGGTCAGCGGCAGCAGGTCCGCCAGGCCCGCCGTCAGTTCAGCCAGATAGAGGGTGCGCAGCCGCAGGGGGAAGCCCCGGTAGCTTTCCCAGGCCAGCTCGCGGGCGCCGCCCAGCAGGCCGCCCAGGAGGCCGCCGCCGAAACTGAAGAAGGCCAGGAGGGCGCCCAGGATCGTGGCGGCGACGGGGCGCTCCAGGCGGCTGCCCAGCAGCCACCCCAGGGCGCCCCCGCCCAGGAGCAGGCCCAGGGCCCCGAGGCCCGAGAGCACCACCACCACCAGCGCCAGGGCCCAGGCCCCCTGCCGGCCCATCTCCCGGACCGAGCGGTTCCAGGTGGTCTGCCCGTGGGCCGCCAGCAGCGCGCGGAAGGGGCTCACAGCCACGACAGCGCCTCTTTCTGGGGGCCGCCCACCAGATCCACAAACAGCTGCTCGAGGCTTTCGCCGCCCTGGCGGAGATCGTCGAGGGAGCCGAAGCCCTTGAGCCGCCCCTCGTCCAGGATGGCGATGAGGGGGCAGAGCCTTTCCACCACCTCGAGGATGTGGCTGGTGAGGACCAGGGTCACGCCGCGCTGCTGCAGGTTGTTCAGGATGTCCTTGATGGTGCGGCTGGTGACGGGATCGATGCCTTCGAAGGGCTCGTCCAGGAACAGGATCCTGGGGCCGTGGAGCAGCGCTGCGCAGAGGGCGGCCTTCTTCTTCATGCCGAAGCTGTAGTCCGCGATGAGCGTGTTGGGACCGGGGGCCAGGTCCAGGGTGTCGAACAGCTCCGCCCGGCGGCGGTCGATGAGCGCGTCCTCCAGGCCGTACATGCGCCCCACGAAGCGCAGGTACTGGGGGCCCGTGAGCATGTCCAGCAGGGCCATATCCTCGGGCATGGCGCCGATCTGGCGCTTCACGGCGAGGGGATCGGCCTCCAGGTCCATTCCCAGCACGCGGATGCGGCCGGAGGTGGGCTTCAGCAGGCCCGTGACCATCTTCAGCGTGGTGGATTTCCCGGCCCCGTTGCGGCCCAGCAGGCCCAGGAAGGTGCCGGGCTCCAGCGCCAGGCTGAGGCCCTCCACGGCGGTCTTGTCGCCGAAGCGCTTGGTGAGGTCCACGAGTTCCAGGGCGTAGGTCATTCCGATGCCTTTCGGGGGGGCTTGGGCGCCTTCAGCCGGCCCTCGCGCTGGAGGGCCTGGCGCAGCAGGTACTCGATCTGGCCGTTGAGGCTGCGCATCTCCTCGTCGGCCCAGCGCTGGAGGGCTTCCAGCAGCGCCGGGTCCGTGCGGAGGAGGAAGGGCTTGCGCTCGGCCATGGGACCTTAATGGTAGAGGGTTCCGGCGTTCACCACCGGGCTGGCGGCGCGCTCACTGCAGAGCACCACCAGCAGGTTGGAGACCATGGCGGCCTTGCGCTCCTCGTCGAGCTGCACGGTGTTCTTCTCGGCCAGCATCTCCAGGGCCATCTCCACCATGCCCACGGCGCCCTCCACGATCTTCTGGCGGGCGGCGATGATGGCGCTGGCCTGTTGGCGCTGCAGCATGGCCTGGGCGATCTCGGGGGCATAGGCCAGGTGGCTGATGCGGGCGCCCTGCACCTCCACGCCCGCCTGGGCCAGCACGCGCTGCAGTTCGAGCTTGAGCTTGGCGGCCACCTCGTCCGTGCTGCCGCGCAGGGAGAGCTGACCGGCTTCGTGGGCGTCGTAGGGGAAGTGGGAGGCCAGGGCCCGCAGGGCGGCCTCGCTCTGCACCGTCACATACTTCTCGCAGTCCTCCACCTCGAAGAGGGCCTCGGCGGTGTCCACCACGCGCCATACGATGATGGCGGCGATCTCCACGGGGTTGCCGTCCTGGTCGTTCACCTTCAGGCGCTGGCTCTCGAAGCTGCGGACCTTGGTGCTGATCTTCCGCTTGCTGAGGAAGGGGTTGGCCCAGGCCATGCCCTCCTGGCGCACGGTGCCGCGGTAGTCGCCGAAGAGCTGCAGCGCCACGGCCTCGTTGGGGTTCACCACGAAGAGGCCCGACAGGGTGAAGACGCCCGCGACGATCACCGGCACGGTGTAGGCCAGGCGGGAGGGATCCACTGCCGCGAGGGCCTGGATGCTGAGGCCGATGGCCCCGAGGGTGGCCAGCAGGGCCAGGAGCAGGATGGGCAGCCCGGGAAGGGCGAAAGCGGTGCGTTCCTTGAGCACGGGAACCTCCATGGGCGATCAATGTGATATCACTTTGATGTCGCGTCAACCCCCCTCGAATCGACGGATCCGCCGGGGGCGAACCGCCTATGCTGGTCCGGGAGGACAGCATGGATCTCGGCATTCGCGGCAAGGTGGCCATGGTGGCGGCGGGCAGCAAGGGGTTGGGGCGGGCGGCGGCCCTGGCCCTGGCGGCGGAGGGCTGCGCCGTGTCGGTGTGCGGGCGGAGCGCGGATTCCCTGGCCGCCGTGAAGGCGGAGCTGGAGGCCCTGGGCGTGGCCGCCCTGGCGGTGCCGGCGGATGTCTCCAAGGCCGAGGATCTGGCCCGCTGGCACCAGGCCACGGAAGCGGCCCTGGGGCCTGTGCAGATCCTCGTCACCAACACCGGCGGGCCCAAGGCGGCCACCTTCGACGGGCTGTCGGACGCCGACTGGGCCGACGGGGTGGACTCCACCCTCATGAACGTGGTGCGCCTCACGCGCCTGGTGCTGCCGGGCATGAAGGCCGCGCA
>JAMPXL010000100.1 GCA_023701165.1 Geothrix sp.
GCGCCCAGCCGCACAGGGCCTCCAGGTTGCGGGTGGTCAGTCCGGCCAGTTTCAGGGAGGAGATGCCGCGAAGCTCCGCCACCGCCTCGGCGGTGAAGCGCACATAGCCCGGTTCATTGGGTTTGCCGCGGTAGGGCACGGGCGCCAGGAACGGCGCGTCCGTCTCCACCAGAATGCGGTCTGCCGGGGCCCAGGCGGCCACATCCCGCACGGCCTCGGCCTTCTTGAACGTGGCGATGCCCGAAAAGCTCAGGTAGAAGCCCAGGTCCAGGGCCCTCGCCGCGAAGGCCCGGTCCTCGCTGAAGCAGTGGATGATGCCCCGCACGGCGTCCGCGCCCTCCTCCTCCAGGATCCGAAGGGTGGCCTCCGGCGCGGACCGGGTGTGGATCATGAGGGGTTTCTGCAGGGCCCTGGCCAGCCGGATCTGGGCGCGGAAGACGGTTTCCTGGATGTCCCGGGGGCTCAGATCGTAGTGCCAGTCCAGCCCTGTCTCGCCCACGAACCGCACGGCGGGGTCCGCCACGAGCCCGGCCAGGGCGGTTCCCGTGGCCACATCCCAGGATGTCGCCTCGTGGGGATGCACCCCCAGGCTGGCCTGCACGCCGGGCAGGCGCCGGGCCAGGTCCAGCACGGCCTGCGAATCCGCCAGGTCGGTGCCCACGGCGATGAAGCCCGTCACCCCCTGGGCGCGGGCGCGGGCCAGGGTCGCCTCCACCTGGTCATCCGCCAGGTAGCTCCCCGTGAGATGGCAATGCGCGTCCACAAGCATGCTTTCATAGTCCCATGCCTCCCAAGGATCACGGTATGCGCTCCCCGCGCCGATGGTTCTATCAACGACGGACCCCATTTCCATGCGTCCATTCATCCCCACCCTCGCCTGGCTCATGTTGGGCCTCGCGGCCGCCCTTCCGCCCCTCGCGGCCCAGCAGCCCGCGTTCCGGCGGTTCGGCCTGAAGGATGGCCTGCCCCAGAGCCAGGTGACGGCCCTGCTGGAGGACCGGCGGGGCTTCCTCTGGGTGGGCACCAACACCGGCGGCGTCGCGCGCCTGGGAGCCTCCGGCTTCCGGACCTTCGCGGGCCCCCAGGGCCTGAAGGCCCTCTTCATCCGCTCCCTGATGGAGTCCCCTTCCGGCGGCATCTGGGTGGCCAGCCAGGAGGGGGTCTCGGAAATCCGCGGCGAGATGGTCCGGAACTACGGCCTGGGGCCGGACAAGGAGGGTTTCGAGGGCGGCGCCCTCGGCCTGGATGCCCAGAACGCCGTCCTGGTGGGCAACCGCCATGGGCTGTTCCGGCTCGAGGACGGCCGCTTCGTTCCGGTCCGCCTGCCCGCCCCCTGGCCTGGGGGGCCGGTCCGGCGCCTGGCCCGGGACCAAGGCATGGGGATCTGGATTCTGGGATCGGATAACGCCGTGGCCCGCTGGGATGGCCGGGGCCTCAGCCTCTATTCCCTGCCTGTCCAGCACCCTGGCGGCCGCATCCGCGACCTCCAGGTCGATGCCAAGGGACGGGCCTGGCTCCTGCTCGATGGGGCCCTCCTCCGCATGGAGAAGGGGAGGTGGGTGAACGAACCGCTGCAGGGGCTGCCGCCCCGTTCCCCGCGCATGGCCAGTCTCCGCTTCGATGCCCAGGGCGAGGGCTTCCAGATCTCCCTCGGTGGCGATGGCGTGCTGGTACGGGAGGCCGGAGGCCAGACCCGGCTGCTCACCGCCGAAACCGGCCTGCCCAGGGACCGCATCTCCATCGCCATGCGCGACCGGCGGGGGGTGCTGTGGGTGGGTTCCGACGGGGACGGCCTGGTGGCCCAGGCCCTGCCGGACCTTTTGACGCTGGATAGTTCCAACGTGGTGCTGGGAAGGGACCTGGCGGCGGTGTCCGGCATCCTCGAACTGAATCCCACACGCTACCTGCTGGCTGCCAGCACGGGCCTCTACCAGGTGGACGAGGGCCGGAACATCACCGGGCACTGGACCCGGGGCAAGGGCCTGCCGGCCACCGAGTGCTGGGGCATGCTCCCGGACGGGTCCGGAGGCGTCTGGGTGGGCACGGACCGCGGGCTCGCCCGCTGGAAGGGCGACCGTGTGTCGGCGGCCGGCCCCCGGGAGATGGCGGAGACGGCCGTCCTCACCCTGGTCCGGGACGGAACCGACATTCTCGCGGGCACCGACCAGGGCCTGTTCCGGCTGGATGGCCAGGGGCGCCTCCTGGCCCACCACCGCCTGCCCACCGAAACGGGAAATGAAACGGTGTCCGATATCCTCCGCCACGAAGGCCGCCTGCTGCTCGCCACGGGATACGGACTCTGGGAGCTGGCCGGCGGGAGCCTCCAGCGGGTCTTCCCCGATGCGCCCTTCGCCACCTCCACCGTCACGGCCATGACCTCCGACGCCCGGGGGCGCCTGTGGATCGGCACCATGAAAGGGCTCCACCTCCGGAAGGATGGCCAATGGGCCAGCTTCGGCGTGGCTGACGGCCTTCCGGACGAAGGGATCAATTTCATCGTGGACCTGGGGCGCGGACGCATGGCCTTCGGCCACAACAAGGGCGTGACCCTGCTGGAGGGCCGGGATCTCCACCATCTGGGCCGGAGCCAGGGGCTGGTCTCCGAAGAGACCAACCACGACGGGTTCCTCCTGGATTCCAAGGGCCGCCTCTGGATCGGCATGATCGGCGGCGTCTGCGTGCTCCAGAATGCCCAGGGATTCCGGAACACCCCCCTGCAGCCCCCCACGCTCATCGAGGTGCGCTGGCCAGGCGGCTCCGAGATCCTCTCCGCGTCTGCGCAGGTTCCTCCGCGGCCGGACTTCCTCGACCTGAGCTTCGACACCGGAGATCCCCTGGTGGCCTCCCGGCTCCACTACCAGGCCTACCTCCAGGGGGTGGACGAGGGGTGGCGCCCCGTGAACCAGGGCCTCACCCTCCAGTACCGGAACCTCGGCGCGGGCCGCTACCAGTTCCATCTCCGCGCCTCCACCGATGGCATGGCCTGGGTGGAGGCGGCGCCCGTGTCCATCGAGGTCAGCCCCGCCTGGCACGAACGGTGGCTGGTGCGGGGCCTCCTCGTCCTGGCGCTGGTGGCACTGCTCGGCTGGGGGCTCTGGTGGCGCGTCCACGCCCTCGCCCAGCGTTCCCGCGACCTGGAGGAGACCATCGAGGACCGGACCCTCCTCCTCGCCCGGCAGAACCGCGCCCTGGAGCATGCCCACCAGCAGATCAAGCGCAGCCTGGAAGGGCGTCTCAGGCTGCTGGACACCGTCACCCACGACCTCCGCTCGCCGCTCACCACCATCCTGCTCACCCTCGACCGCCTGCGTGAGCTGGTACCCAGAGGAACGACCCTGCTGGACGTGATGGAGCGGGAAGCCCACCGCATCGAGCTCCTCGCGCGGAACCTGCTGGACCAGAGCCGCTCCGAGGCCCTGCTCCAGAGCCTCAAGCTGGCGGCCATCCTCCCCGCCGAAGTCACCGAGGGCTTCGAGGACGCGCTGCGCCTCAAGGCCGAGGCCAAGGGCCTCGCCTTCCACCTGGAGGTCACGCCCGACACCGGACGGGTCTGGATCCAGGCCGATACCGCCACCCTGCATCAGGTCCTGCTGAACCTCTTCGAGAACGCCCTGAAGTTCACCCCGGCCGGCGGCCAGGTCGGTGTCCGGTCCACCGTGGACCTGGCCCTGGGGATCTGGCGCCTGGAGGTCTGGGATACCGGGCGCGGCCTGGACGCCTCCAAGATCGAGGAGCTCCTCCGCCCCTTCCAGCAGACCCAGGCGGGCGATGCCGCTCACGGCTGGGGCCTGGGCCTCTCCATCTGCCAGAGCATCGTCGACGCCCACCACGGCGAACTGAAGATCGAGAGCGAACCAGGCAAGGGCGCCCGTTTCCTGGTGGAACTGCCCCTGAATCCCGTGGAACCCTGATGGCCCTGTGACCGAGGGCACGACCCCCGGGCGGACCTGCGGCCTTCCGCGCATCCTGGATGGGCCTGGAGCCTCCGTGCCCTCCTCCCTCCCCATGCTTCCCATCAGCCAGCCTCCCCGCATGCTGCGCCTCAAGGACGGGCTGCAGGACGGGCTGGGCCGGAACATCACCTACCTGCGGGTCTCGGTGACGGAGCAATGCAACCTGGCCTGCGTGTACTGCAGGCCCCGGACCGGAGCCCTGGAGCGGGCCGAGGCCCCGGCCTTGAGCCGGAACGAGACGGTCCAGCTGGTCCAGGCCTTCACCAGCCTCGGCATCCGGAAGGTCAGGCTCACCGGCGGCGAGCCCCTCCTGCGCCGGGACCTGGAAACCATCGTGGCCGGCATCAGCCCCGAGGTGGAGGGGCGCGTGCACCTCACCACCAACGGCCTCCACCTGGCCAAGCGGGCCCGGGGCCTGCGGGACGCGGGGCTGTGCGGTGTGAACGTGAGCCTGGATGCCGCGGAACGCGGCGCCTTCGAGCGCCTCACCCGCAAGGATGGGCTGGCGCGAGTCCTGGCCGGGCTGGAAGCCGCCCGGGCCGCGGGCCTGAAGGCCAAGCTCAACGCCGTGGTCCTCCGCGGCTGGAACGAAGACCAGATCGTCCCCCTGGCCCGCCTCGCCCAGGCCGAGGGCCTCCAGGTCCGCTTCATCGAGTTCATGCCCTACCAGGGCAACGGGTGGGGGAAGGACCAGTTCGTGCCCGCCGATGAGATCCTCCGTACCGTCCGGGAAGGCCTCGGCGCATCCCTGGAAGAGGAGCCCGTGGCCGGGCTGGAGGAAGGCCCTGCGCGGATCTTCCGCCTGCCCGGCAGCGAAGGCAAGGTGGGTGTGATCTCCACCCTCAGCGCCGATTTCTGTGACCGCTGCAACCGCGTCCGTCTCACCAGCCGCGGCGAACTGAAGGCCTGCCTCTTCGGCGGCCACCCCGTGGACCTGCTGGAGCCGCTGCGGAATCACGCCTCCCCCGAGGACCTCGCCCGCCTCATCCGCCAGGCCCTCACGGACAAGCTGGACTGCCATCCCATGCGCCGGGGCGAGGATCCCCAGTTCGCGGGCGGCATGTGGCAGGTGGGCGGATGACCTCCGGGACCACCGGCCTGCTGCTGCTGAGCGGCGGCCAGGGCCGCAGGATGGGGGAGGCCAAGCACGCCCTGGCCCACCCGGCGGGCGGCAGCTGGGGCGGGCACCTCGTCCGCGTCTTCGAATCCGTGTTCCCCGGCGGGGTGGCCCAGGTGCTGGGAGATCCCCTGCCTGACCGCCCGGACCTCCCGGTGATCGAAGACCCGCGCGGGGGCCCCGCCAGGGCACTGCAGGCCTGGGCCGACCAGAAGGCGCCCGCCGCCGGCCGCTGGTGGGTGGTGGCCTGCGATCAGGTACGATGGTCGCCTGCGGCTCTCGAAGCCTGGGCCCGCCGGGCCGAAGCCGCCGATCCTGACGGTGCCCGCTGGGTGGTGGCGCGGCATGGCGGGCGGCTCCAACCCCTCGGCGGGTGGCTGCCATCCTCCCTCCGCCCCGCCCTCGCCGC
>JAMPXL010000101.1 GCA_023701165.1 Geothrix sp.
GAGGTGAGCCGCGCCACCAGGAGGTCCCGGGCCACGGTGGCCATGGCGGGATCCGCGCCGCGGCCGAAGCGGTGGGAGGCATCGGTGTGCAGGCTGTGCCGGCGGGCCGTGGCCTTCACGGGCCTGGGATCGAACCAGGCGCTCTCCAGCAGCACGCGGCGCGTGGCTTCCGTCACCTTGGTGCCATCGCCGCCCATGACGCCGGCCAGGGCGATGGGTCCGGATTCATCGGCGATGACCAGATCCTGCGCCGCCAGCGTGCGGGTCACGCCATCCAGCGTCACCAGCGATTCCCCGGCCTCCGCCCAGCGCACGGCCACGGCGCCGCGGATGCGGTCGGCATCGAAGGCGTGGGTGGGGTGGCCGTAGCGGTGCAGCAGTTCGTTGGAGGCGTCCACGGCGGGCAGGCCCTTGGGGGTGGCCTCCAGGGCCCGCAGGAAGGCCTGGGCCTCCGGTGGCGTGCCACCCGCACCCAGGCTCAGCAGGGCCGTGGCGTAGATGGGGCAGGCCGGGCTCTCCAGGCGCACCTCGACCTTGGGCGCGCCTTCAGCCGCAGCAGGCGGCGCCAGCGGCGTCAGCGGCTGCTGCAGCCGGGCGGCCACCTCGCGGGCCATGCCGCGGTGTGACATGGCGTCGCCGCGGTTGGCGGTGATGTCCACGTCCAGCGTGTCGCCGCCTTCGCGCGGGGCGACGCCATCCACGGGGAAGCCCACGGAGGCCAGCAGCTCACAGAGCTGGCGGGTGTCCAGGGAAGCGGCGGCGGGGATTTCAGCGGCGAGGGCCTTGCGGTCGATCCACATCAGTCGAGCCCTCCCATGGCCCTGAGGAAGCGCTGGTCGTTCTCGAAGAACATCCGCAGATCCGGTGTCTGGCTCAGCATCATGGCCATGCGCTCCACGCCCATGCCGAAGGCCCAGCCGGACCACTCGGCTGGATCGATGCCCGCGTACTTCAGCACGTTCGGATGGATGAGCCCCGCGCCCAGGATCTCCACCCAGCCCGAGCCCTTGCAGACACGGCAGCCCTGGGCGCCGCAGAGGGGACAGCTCACGTCCACCTCGCAGCCCGGCTCGACGAAGGGGAAGTACGAGGGCCGCAGGCGGATCTCCGTATCCGGGCCGAAGAGGGCCCGCAGGGCGTACTCCAGCGTGCCCTTGAGGTGCTGCATGCCGATGCCGCGGCCTACGAGCATGCCCTCCACCTGGTGGAACATGGGGCTGTGGGTGGGATCGATCTCGTCCTTGCGGTACACGCGGCCCGGGGCCAGGAAGCGGATGCCGCCGCGCTTCGCCAGCTCCGGCGCCACCCTAAGGAGGGTGCGCACCTGTACGGGGCTGGTGTGCGTGCGGAGCAGCAGCTCCGGATGGGCGGCGAGGTAGAAGGTGTCCGACGAAGCCTTGGCCGGATGGTCCTCGGGGATGTTCAGGCCGTCGAAGTTGTGGGCCTCGGTCTCGACCTCGGGGCCCTCTTCCACGTGGAAGCCCAGGGGCCGGAAGACCTCCACCAGGCGGTCCATGAGGCGGTTCAGGGGATGCAGCGCGCCCCGGGCCGGCACGGGCGGGGGCAGCGAGGGATCCCAGCTGGACGCCAGCGCGTTCAGGTTCTTCTTTGCCGCTTCGAGCTCCGCCTGACGGAGCTTCAGGCCCTCCTCCCACTGCTGCTTCAGGCCGTTGATGGCGGCGCCCAGGTCGCGCTTCTGCTCCTTGGGCGCGCCCTTGAGCAGGTCCATGAGCCGGGCGGCGTGGCTGCCCTCGCGGCCCACGTAGACGCCCTTCAGGCGCAGCAGGGCGTCCAGATCGCCGCAGGCGGCCAAGGCCTGGGGAAAGGCGCGCCCCGCCTCGGTGATCTCCGGTGGCAGCAGCTGGTCCATGGGGGCCTCAACACAAAGAAAGGCCGCTCACGCGGCCTTTCGGGTATCTGCGATGGGTTGCTTCGCGATCAGCCCTTGGCCACGGCCACGAGCTTGGTAAACGCTTCGGGATTGCGCACGGCCAGATCCGCGAGGATCTTGCGGTCCAGATCCACGGAAGCCTTCTTCAGGCCGCCCATGAACTTGGAGTAGCTGGTGCCGTTCTGCGTGCAGGCGGCGCTGATGCGCACCACCCAGAGGCGGCGGAAGTCGCGCTTCTTGACCTTGCGGTCGCGGTAGGCATAACCGAGGGCCTTCTCGACGGCTTCCTTGGCAGAGCGGTACAGCCGGGACTTGGCGCCGTAGAAGCCCTTGGCGAACTTCATCATGCGCTTGCGGCGCTGGGCACGTTTAAAACCGCGTTTGACGCGAGTCATGTCTTTTCCTTTCCTCGAGGCAGCTCAGAAAGAGCGTTTGAAGGCCTCATCGGGGGTGGCCTCAGCCACCGGGTTGAACCTTCGAGTTTAGCCCCGAAGGCATTGAGAGACAACCTGCGCGCAGGCCAAGCCTGCGCGTATGCGGAATTCCCTGCGGGAATTCCGCCTTGAATCAGGCGTAGGGCAACATCATGGCGACGGCCTTCTGGTCGGCCTTGGCCACCATGCCGCCCATGTCCAGCTGGCGCTTCCGCTTGGCCGACTTCTTGGTCAGGATGTGGCGCTGGTGCGAGCAGCCGCGCTTGAACTTGCCACTGGCGGTCTTCTTGAACCGCTTCTGGGCGCCTTTGTGGGTCTTGATCTTGTAACCGGCCATGGGTTCCTCGCTAGATTTGAGCTTCGGTTGCTGGGGTCTCGGGTGCTGCGGCTTTGGGCTTCTTGGGGGCCTTGGGGACTTCGATGATCCGGGGGGCGAGGATGGCATGCATGTCGCGGCCATCGATGCCGGCGCCCTTTTCGACGATGGCCTTGTCGCCGACCCGCTGGATGACTTCCTCAATGATCCGGTAGCCGATGTCGCGATGGACCACTTCGCGTCCGCGGAACATGACCACCACCTTGACTTTGTCTTCTTCTTCCAGGAACCGCAGGATGTGCTTCACCTTGAAGTCGAAGTCGTGATCGTCGGTCTTGGGGCGGAACTTCACTTCCTTGACGACGATGTTCTTCTGCTTGGCCCGGGCCGCGTGCTCCCGCTTGGCTTCCATGAACTTGTACTTGCCGTAGTCCATGATTCGGCAAACAGGCGGATTGGCGTTTCCGGCCACTTCCACCAGATCGAGACCGCGCTCTTCCGCGATCCGGATGGCCTGGTGGGGAGGCATCAAGCCGAGCTGTTCGCCATCTTCGGAGATGACGCGGACCTCTTGGGCCCGGATGCCGTCGTTGATGCGGGTCTCGTTCGGACGAATGGTTCCTCCCCTAGTTGCACAAGGACAAAAAGTCTACCACTTGGACGGATTCCCGCCAAGCAAGGAAAACAGGCTCAGCGCTGCCGTCCCTGAACCTCGGCCGCGAGGCTTCCCAGGAAGGCCTCCAGGGGCTGCACCCCCAGGTCACCCCGGTGCCGGTGCCGCACGGACACCGTGCCCGCCTCAGCCTCCCGGTCTCCGATCACCAGCATGTACGGCACCTTCGCCAGCTGGGCCTCGCGGATCTTCGCCTTCAGGCTCTCGTTGCGGGAATCCAGGTCTGCCCGCAGGCCGAGGGCCTTCGCCCGCGCCGCAGCCTCCGTGGAGAAGGCGTTGGCCCGGTCGGTGATGGGCAGGATGGCCACCTGGACCGGCGCCAGCCAGGCCGGAAAGGCCCCTGCGGTGTGCTCCACCAGGATGCCCATGAAGCGCTCCAGGCTGCCCAGGATGGCCCGGTGCAGCATGATGGGCCTGCCTTCGCCGCCGTCGGGCCGCGTGTAGTTCAGGTCGAACCGCTCCGGCAGCATGTAGTCCACCTGGAGGGTGCCCAGCTGCCAGGGGCGCTTGAGGGCATCCAGGATCTGGAATTCGATCTTGGGCCCGTAGAAGGCGCCCTCTCCGGGATTCAGGGTGTAGGGCATGCCGGCCTCGTCAAGCGCCTCGCCCAGGGCCCCTTCGGCCGCGTCCCAGATCTCATCGGACCCCAGGCGTTTCTCGGGGCGGGTCGACAGGGCCACGCGCATGCCCTCGAAGCCGAAGGTGTCGTAGACCTCCTTCAGCAGGGCCAGGAACGCGGCCATCTCGGTCTTGATCTGCTCGGGCGTGCAGTAGATGTGGGCATCGTCCTGGCAGAAGGTGCGCACGCGGGTCAGGCCGTGGGTCACGCCGCTGCGCTCGTAGCGGTGCAGGCGGCCGAAATCGGCGTAGCGGATGGGCAGGTCGCGGTAGCTGTGCTTCTGGCTGCCGAACATGAGGCAGTGGCCCGGGCAGTTCATGGGCTTCAGCGCGTACTCCCGTTCCTCGGCGGTGGTGAAGTACATGTTCTCGGCGTAGTTTTCGTAGTGCCCGCTGGTCTTCCAGAGGGCCACGTCCAGCACCTGGGGGGTGATGACTTCGCTGTAGCCGTACTTGAAGTACAGCTCGCGCATGTAGGTCACCAGCTCGTTGTAGACCTGGGTGCCCTTGGGGTGGAAGAAGGGCGAGGCCGGCGCTTCCGGATGGAACGAGTAGAGGCCCAGCTCCTTGCCCAGCTTGCGGTGGTCGCGGGCCTTGGCCTCCTCCAGCCGCTGGAGGTGCTCGTCGAGCTCCTTCTGGGAGTGGAAGGCCGTGCCGTAGATGCGGCTCAGCATCTGGTTCTTCTCGTCGCCCTTCCAGTAGGCGCCCGCGATGCTGAGCAGCTTGAAGGCCTTCAGCTTCGAGGTGTTGGGCACGTGGGGCCCGCGGCAGAGGTCGTAGAAATCGCCCTGCTTGTAGCCGCTGATGATGTCGCCAGCCGGGATACCCGAGACAACCTCGACCTTGAGGGGCTCACCCATGGCCTGGAACCGCGCCACCGCGGCATCCCGGCCCAGATCCTCCCGGACGACCTCGACCCCTTCGGCCACGATCTTCCGCATCTCCGCCTCGATGAGCGGCAGATCTTCGGGGGTGAAGGGTTTATCGACCCAAAAATCGTAGTAGAAGCCATCCTCGATGACGGGACCGATGCCCACCCGGGCATGGGGATGGAGGCGCTTCACCGCGTGGGCGAGCAGGTGGGCCGTGGAGTGGCGGACCAGCTCCAGGCTTTCGGGGGCCTTGCTGGTGACGATCTCGACCTTGACCCCGTTGCTGAGGGGCGTCTTCAGATCCACCAAGTGGCCGTCCACCTTGATCGCCAGGGCCGCATCCAGAAGCCGGGCCCCGATGCCACCCGCCAGGTCGGCCCCGGTGGCACCCTCGGGCAGCTGCCGAAGAGAGTCGTCAGGAAGTCGGACCTCGATGGACATGGGCTCCTCGGTACAGGATGAAAATTTTACCAGTAAAATGGCTCCGGGCCATCAATTGAGATGGCCCGGAGGGGTTTTAACGTCGCAGCGACCTACTTTTCCACGCCTGTGCGGCGCAGTATCATCGGCCCTCCAAGTCTTAACTGCCGTGTTCGGGATGGGAACGGGTGTGACCCTTGGGGAAAAGCCACGACGAAGGGGTAGAAGGGTTGAGAAGGGTTTA
>JAMPXL010000102.1 GCA_023701165.1 Geothrix sp.
AGGATCCGGTGCTTCCCGCGCCACTTGGCCACCCAGAGGGTCAGCAGGGCCTCGAGGCGGGCCCGCTCGGCGGGGTGCTTCAAGCAGCTCTGGGCGTAGGGCAGGAATTCGTCGAGCGGTTCCACAGGGATGTCTCCAGCGGTCTCCACCCTACCGCAGCCCGGCGCTTCCTGGCCGGTCCCTCCCCTCC
The DNA here is from genome assembly GCA_023701165.1 of Geothrix sp. GTDB lineage: Bacteria > Acidobacteriota > Holophagae > Holophagales > Holophagaceae > Geothrix. The sequence continues at coordinate 191 of JAMPXL010000102.1, forward strand.
AAAGGCCGCTACCATGAAGTTGCCTTCTAAATAAAAGACCATGCCCTCGCCCACCCATCCAGCCGCCCTGATGCGGCCCCATCCCCGCGGCCCCTGGCTGATGGCTCTGGCCGTGCTCCTGGTGAGCCTGGGCGCCACGTTCCTGACCTGGACCACCTCCCGGCGCAACCAGGACCAGCGGGACCACAGCCGCCTCAACCGCTTTGTGGGCCGGACCGAGCAGAACCTCCGGAACCGCCTGGGGCGCTACGAGGACATCGTGCGCGGCGCCCAGGGCTTCTTCGCCGCCTCCCAGGGTCCCGTGACCGCGGAGGACTGGCGGGCCTACGTGGAGCGCCTGGACCTCCTGGGACGCCACCCCGACCTGTCCGGCCTGGCCTTCGTGCGCCAGGTCCCGGCCTCCGGACTGGAGGCCTTCCTGCAGGAGCGGCCCCCGCTGGCCGCCCATTACCGGCGCCCCACCTCGGACCCCCTGCCCCTCCGCGGCGAGGGACAGGATGAAGACCACCTGATCATCGAGCTGTGCGAACCCGGCCCCCGGGGGCAGGCCATCGTGGGCGTGGACGTGGGCGCCAGCCAGACCCAGCGTCTGGCCGCGGAACGGGCCCGGGAGACCGGCGAGCCGGTGCTGTCCGGCCAGCTCCACTTCACCTTCACCGCGCCCGAGGGGCGGATGGATGCCGTGGCCCTCTTCATGCCGATCTTCGCCGGCTCCGTCCGGTCCGGACCGCCAGGTGGCCCCCAGCCAGCCTTCAAGGGCTGGGTGTCCGCGGGCATCCTGCTCCGCCCCCTCATGGATGCCATCCTCCTCGGCGAGGACCAGGGCGTGGCCATCGAGATCGTGGACGCGTTCGCAGTCCAGGGCCCCCAATGGCTGGTGGCGAGCCCCGACTGGCCCACGGGGGCCCGGCCTGACGCCGTGCGGATGCTCGACATCGGCGGCCGGGGCTGGCAGGTCCGCTACGCCATCAAGCCCCGTTTCTACCTGACCGAAGGGCGGCACCAGCCCACCTTACTCCTCGTGGGCGGCCTCCTCGTCAGCCTCTCCCTGACAGGGCTGGTCTGGTCCCTGGCCACCCTGCGGGCGCAGGCCGTCGGCCAGGCCCAGGGCATGAATGCGTCCCTGTTCGAAGCCCTCCAGCGGAACCGCAGCCATCTGGACAACACGCCCCTGGCCGCCATCGAGACCGATTCCGGGTTCCGGATCCGGGAATGGAATCCCGCGGCCGAGCGGATCTTCGGCTACACGCGCGAAGAGGCCCTGGGGAAGGATCCCCGCATGCTGGTTCCCCCCGAGGGCCAAGCCGATCTGGACCTGCGGCGGAAGAACCTGCCCGGCAGTACCGAGGGCTTCCGGATCACCCTCGAGAACGTCACCCGCGCGGGCCAGCGGATCATCTGCGACTGGTACAACACCGCGCTGCGGGATGAACAGGGCCGGTTTGTGGGGACCTTCTTCCTGGCCGACGAGGTCACCGAGCGCCGCCGGGCCGAGGCCGCCCTGCGCCAGGCCCAGAAACTCGAAAGCCTCGGCGTCCTGGCCGGAGGCATCGCCCACGACTTCAACAACCTGCTCACCGCCATCCTGGGGAACACCGAGGTGGCGCTGGAGCGGACCCGGGACAATCCGCTGCTCCAGCAGGTGCTCCACCGGGTGGAGGCCACCACCCAGCGCGGCTCGGACCTGGCCCGCCAGCTCCTGGCCTATGCCGGCAAGGCCCACTTCGCGGTGCGGCCCCTGGACCTGAACGCCATCATCCTCGAGATGGGCGACCTGCTCTCGGTCTCCATTTCCAAGAAGGTGGCCATCCGGCGGGATCTCCAGCCCGGCATCCCCCCCGTGGAGGCCGATGCCGCCCAGTTCCAGCAGGTGGTGATGAACCTGGTCATCAACGCCTCGGAGGCCATCGGCGACCGCGCGGGCCAGATCACGCTGCGCACCCGGGCCGTGGAGCTCAGCCAGGCCCAGCTGGCCGCCGGGTTCCCCGGCCAGGTGCTGGAGCCCGGCCTCTACGTGCGCCTGGAAGTGGAGGATGACGGCTGCGGCATGGATGTGGACACCATCGGCCGCATCTTCGATCCCTTCTTCACCACCAAGTTCACGGGCCGGGGCCTGGGCCTGTCCGCCATGCTGGGCATCGTCCGGGGCCACCGGGCGGGCATCCATGTGGAAAGCACCTCCGGCCAGGGCACCACCTTCACCCTGCTCTTCCCCGCCACGGAAACCACGGTGATCACCCAGCCCCCGCCGGCGGAACCCCAGGCCAAGGCCTCCGGGACCATCCTGGTGGTGGATGACGAGGTCCTCATCCGCGACCTGGCCCGCAACGCCCTGGAGACCGCCGGCTTCCAGGTGCTGGAGGCCCGGGACGGCCAGGAGGCCGTGGAGCTGTTCCAGGCAGGCCAGACCCACGTGGATCTGGTGCTGCTGGACATGACCATGCCCCGCATGGGCGGTGCCGAGGCCTTCCGCCTGATCCGCAACCTGGCCCCGGAGGTCCGCGTCCTCCTCACCAGCGGATACACCCAGAAGGAATCCCTGGAAGAGCTGGCGGACCTGCCCCCGGACGGTTTCCTCCAGAAACCCTTCCGGGTGCGGGAGCTGGTGGCCAGGACCCGGGACATCCTCGCCGGATAGGGTTGGATACGCACAACCAGATGATCCATTCAGAATGGCGAATGTCCCCACTAAGTCCTTGAGATTCAAGCCTCCTGTGGCATGGATCACAAGTGTTCCCGATTAGGTTTTTAGACACAGAAATCCCCCTGCGGTCATCGCATGCTGAACGGATCTGGAGGCTTCCATGTCCGACACGGCCCATCAGCTGACCCCCGCCGGAAACCTGCCTGCGCCGAACTGGCATGCCACCCACCAGGAGGCCCAGGAGCGCCTGACCCGCATGGCCGCCGGCCTGGCCTCCAGCGACTGGAAGGCCGTGGATGCGGGAGCCCGCTGGATCTTCGAGGTGCTGAAACCCCACAACGAGGCCGAAGAGCGGGAGCTCTTCCCCCTGCTCGAAGAGATCGGGGCGGAATCCCTGCACCAGCGGCTCCACGAGGACCACCGCCAGATGTGGGACCTCACCCTCCAGCTGCTCGCCGAGATCAACGAAGGCCAAGTGCGGGCGCCCCGCTCGCTGACCCTGCTGGGCCAGCGCCTGGTGGACCTGATCCGCGACCACATCGACGCCGAGGAGCAGCTCATGCTGCCCCTGCTCAAGGGCAAGTCCCTCTACGCCTCCGACGCTGAGACCCAGGACGGGTACCTGATCCTCGAGAAGAAGCTCATCGCCCCCGAGACCTGGTCCTTCATCGTGCAGGCCCCCCAGGTGGCCCGGGGCCGCAAGCCCGGCCAGTTCTTCATGGTGGCGCCCTTCCCCGAGAGCGAGCGCATCCCGCTCACCCTGGCCGGCGGCGATGCCCGCCGCGGCTACATCCACTTCATCATGCAGGAGGTGGGTTCCACCACGAAGGCCATGGGCAAGCTCAGCGCGGGCGACCGCCTCTACGCCGTGGCCGGCCCCATGGGCACCCCCACGGAGCTGGTGGAGGAGGGCACCATCGTCCTGATGGCGGGCGGCTACGGTTCCGCCGCCATCCTGCCCGCCGCCGAGGAGCTCCACGCCAAGGGCCGCCGCGTGATCACCATCCTGGGCGGCCGCAGCAAGGAGCGCGTGCTGCTGGCCGACGAGCTGGGCGCGGCCTCCGCCGAGCTGATCGTGACCACCGATGACGGCACCCTGGGCCGCAAGGGCCTGGTCACCGACGCCCTCAAGGACATCATCGCCCGCGAGAAGGTCGCCCAGGTGGTGGCCGTGGGCCCCCTGCCCATGATGCGGGCCGTCTCGGACCTGACCCAGCCCCACGGCATCTTCACCCTCGTGAGCCTCAACGCCCTCATGGTGGACGGCACCGGCATGTGCGGCGGCTGCCGCGTCAGCGTGGGCGGCGAGACCAAGTTCGCCTGCTTCGACGGCCCCGACTTCGACGGCCACAAGGTGGACTTCAACATGCTCCGCATGCGCCAGGACTGGTACAAGGCCGAGGAGCAGTGCGATCCCCACGACTGCAAGATCGGGCGCGTGGCCGCCACCGGCCCCGTGGACTACTCGAAGTACCTGAACGAGCCCGTGACCGAGCTGGACTGGAAGAACCTGGACCTGGGCGGCATCAAGCCCAGCCAGAAGATGAAGATCCCCCGCCAGGAGATGGCCTGCCAGCCGCCGGAGCTGCGCGTGTGCAACTTCGACGAGGTGAGCCTGGGCCTGTCGCCCGAGCAGGCCAAGCTGGAAGCCGCCCGCTGCATCATGTGCAAGCACCCCGCCTGCATCGAGGGCTGCCCGGTGAGCATCAACATCCCGGCCTTCCTGCAGCAGATCGTCAACGACGATCCCCAGGCCGCCGCCCGCGTCATCAAGGAGAGCTCCAGCCTGGGCTCCGTCTGCGGCCGCGTCTGCCCCCAGGAGAAGCAGTGCGAGATCAAGTGCGTGGTGGGCATCAAGGGCCTGCCCGTCTCCATCGGCCGCCTGGAGCGCTACGCCTGCGACAGCATGCTGGGCTCCGATGAGCTGCCTCCCGTCGAGGCCCCCACGGGCAAGAAGGTGGCCGTCATCGGCGCGGGCCCCGCGGGCCTCACGGTGGCCGGCGAGCTCATCAAGAAGGGCCACCAGGTCACGGTCTACGACGCCTTCCACAAGCCCGGCGGCGTGATGCTCTACGGCATCCCCGAGTTCCGCCTGCCCAACAAGATCGTCGATCAGGAAGTGGACACCCTCCGCCGCCTGGGCGTGAAGTTCGTCATGAACACCCTCGTGGGCCGCAGCATGACCCTGGACGACCTCCGCCAGGAGAACGACGCCGTCTTCATGGGCACCGGCGCCGGCCTGCCCAAGATGATGGGCATCCCCGGCGAGGAGTACAAGGGCGTCTACACCGCCAACGAGTTCCTCACCCGCATCAACCTCATGCGCGCCGACCTCTTCCCCAGCTACGGCACCCCCGTGACCGTCGGGAAGCACGTCATCATCGTGGGCGCGGGCAACACGGCCATGGACGCCTCCCGCGCGGCCCGCCGCATGGGCGCCGAGCACGTGACGGTGGTCTACCGCCGCACCGTGAAGGAATCCACGGCCCGCAAGGAGGAGTTGGAGCACGCCCACGAGGAGGGCGTGGAATTCAAGTTCCTCACCACCCCC
>JAMPXL010000103.1 GCA_023701165.1 Geothrix sp.
CCCCGCCCGCCAAGCCGGGCCTGCACCCCCGCAACCGCCACGCCGGAGGCTACGACTTCCCCCGGCTGGTGGCGGCCTGCCCGGAGCTGGGGCCCTTCCTGCGGCGCGCCCCCCACGGCGGGCCCTCCATCGACTTCGCGGATCCGGCGGCGGTGAAGGCCCTGAACCGGGCCCTGCTGGCGGAGGCCTACGGCATCCGGGGCTGGGACGTCCCCCCGGGCTACCTCTGCCCCCCCATCCCCGGCCGGGCGGACTACCTGCACCACCTGGCGGACCTGCTGGCGGCTTCCCACGGCGGGGTGATCCCCCGGGGCCCGGGCCTGCGCGTGCTGGACGTGGGCGTGGGCGCCAACGCCATCTACCCGCTGGTGGGCCACCGGGAGTACGGCTGGTCCTTCGTGGGCTCGGACATCGACGCGGGGGCCCTGGCCTCGGCGGCGCGGATCCTGGCGGCCCAGGCGGACCTGGGGCAGGCCATCGCCCTGCGGCGGCAGCCGGACCCCGGGGCCATCTTCCGGGGGGTGGTGGGCCCCGGCGAGCGCTTCGACCTGACCCTCTGCAATCCGCCCTTCCACGGCTCCCTGCGGGAGGCCCGGGAGGCCGCCCAGACCAAGTGGCGGAAGCTGGGACGGGGCGGCGGGGCGGAACGGAACTTCGGCGGCCAGGGGGCGGAGCTCTGGTGCGAGGGCGGCGAGGCGGGCTTCGCCCGGCGCATGGTCGAGGAAAGCGTGGCCTTCGGCGCCCAGGTGCGCTGGTTCACGACCCTGGTATCCGCTTCCGCCGCCCTGCCCGGGCTGCAGCGGGCCCTGCGCCAGGCCGGGGCGCGGGACATCCGCCTCGTGCCCATGGCCCAGGGGCAGAAGCAGAGCCGCTTTGCGGCCTGGACCTTCCTGGCCCCCGCCGAGGCAGAAGCCTGGGCCCGGGGGTGGTCCGGGCGGTGATCCGGGTTGTGATCCGGTATTTCAGACAATTTTGTATGATTCAGGCTTCGACGGAGTTCCCATGTCCGGCCTGCGCCTCCTCCCCGCCCAGCTCTCGCTGCTGCTCCTGGCCACCCTGTTCATGCGCCTGGGCTTTCCGCTGATCCTCATCGTCCCGTTGACCGTGATGCTCATGCTGGGCCTGCTGGTGCCCTGGTCCGAGGCCCGCGCCCTCATGGCCACCGTGCTGGGCTTCATCTCGCTCCTCTGGGGGTTCATGACCTGGGCCCGGGTGCAGGAGCGCCTGGTCTACGGGGAGCCCTGGTCCCGCCTGGCGGGCATCCTGGCGGGCGTCACCCTGTTCACCGCCTGGGCCGCCTGGCTGGTGTGGGACAGCCGGAAGGCCGACCGGCACCGGTCCGGGGCCCCGGCCGCCGGATCCGGCCACCCCGATCCCTCCGCCGTCTAGCGCCGAGGACCTTCCCATGTTCGTCCTCCGCCGCCTGCCCGCCCTCCTCGCCCTGCTGATGCTGGGCGCCCTGTCCCTGCGCCTGGGCCTGCCCTTCCTGGCGGCCCTGCCCCTGACCCTGGCGGCCCTGGTCCTGCTCTTCATCCCGAAGCCCGCCCTCCAGACGGCCCTGGCCCTGCTGCTCGGGGGCGGCACCCTCGCCTGGGCGGGCACCGCCTGGATGCGCGTGCAGGAGCGGCTGGCCCTCGGCGCGCCCTGGCTGCGCATGGCCCTCATCCTCGCCGCCGTGGCCCTCTTCACCGCCTGGGCCGGGTGGCTGCTGCGGAACCGGAAGGCCTGATCCGGCCGGTTCTCAGAACACCGACCAGCCCGTGCGGGTGGTGAAGCGGTCCAGGGCCTCGACGCCGGCGATGCTGTTGCCGTGGGGATCCAGGGCGGGGCTCCACACGCAGAGGATGCCGCGCCCGGGCAGCACCGCCAGGATGCCGCCGCCCACGCCGCTCTTGCCCGGCAGGCCCACGCGGTAGGCGAAGTCCCCGGCGGCGTCGTAGGTGCCGCAGGTGAGCATGATCGAGTTGATGCGCTTGGCCTCGCTGCGGGTGAGCAGGCGGCTGCCGTCCGCCCGCAGGCCGTGGTTGGCCAGGAAGAGCCCCGCCCGGGCCAGGTCCGCGCAGCTCATGGCGAGGGAGCACTGGCGGAAGTAGTGGTCCAGCACGCGCTCCACGGGGTTATGCAGGTTGCCGCAGCTGGCCATGAAGTGGGCCAGGGCCGCGTTGCGGTGGCCATGGCCCGCCTCCGAGGCGGCCACCTCCGCATCCAGGTCCACGCCCGGGTTGCCGCTTTCGGCCCGCAGGAAGTCCCGCAGGGTGCCCAGGGAGTCCCCCGTGAGGGAGAGCAGCCGGTCGATGAGGATGAGGGCCCCGGCGTTGATGAAGGGGTTCCGCGGAATGCCCTTTTCGTATTCCAGCTGCACCAGGGAATTGAAGGGGTTGCCCGAGGGCTCCCGGCCCACGCGCGTCCACAGGGCCTCGCCGTCCCGGGCCAGCACCAGGGCCAGCGCGAAGGCCTTGGACACGCTCTGGATGGAGAAGGGCTCCCGCCAGTCCCCGCTGCCGAGGAGCTGCCCGTCCACCGTGGCCAGGGCGATGCCGAAGCGGGACGGATCCACCGCCGCCAGCGCCGGGATGTAGTCCGCCACCTTCCCCTGCGCCGCGAAGGGCGCGGCTTCGGAAGCCAGATCGTCAAGGAGCGCTTGGAGGTCCATGGAGGCAGAATAAGCCACAGATGCACACGGATGAACTCAGATGAGGCACGATCACCTCCATCCGTGTTCATCTGGGTTCATCCGTGGCTGAACCTTTCCCTCCCAAACGACCATGACGCCCCTCGCCGCCGACCTGCTGCCCATCTTCCGCCGCGACCTGCGCTGCCTCATGCGCGAGGTGGCCCTGTTCCCCGATGACGAAAGCCTGTGGCGCACGCTGCCGGGCCTGGCCAACAGCGCGGGCAACGTGGCCCTGCACGTGGCGGGCAACCTCCAGCACTTCCTGGGCGCCGTCCTGGGCGCCACGGGCTACCTGCGCCAGCGGGAGCGGGAGTTCGCCCAGCGGGAGGGCAGCCGCGCCTCGGTGATCGCTGAACTGGAGGCCGCCCTGTCCGCGGTGGCGGCGGGCCTGGCGGCCCTCACTCCGGAGGTCCAGGCCGCCCCCTTCCCCGCGCCCGTGGGGCCCCATCGGCCCGCCACGGGGATCTTCCTCGTGCACCTGGCCACGCACCTGGCCTTCCACCTGGGCCAGGCGGGCTACCTGCGCCGGGCCCTCACCGGCCACGCCGCCAGCGCCGGAGGCAGGTCCCTGGCCGACCTCTGGGAGACCCCATGAACGACCGCACCGCAACCGATCCCATCCCCGCCTCCGAAGAAGCCCTGCTCACGCCCCTGCGGGCCGGGGCCCTCCTGGGCGTCCTGGTGGCCCTGTGGACCTTCGTCATGGGCTTCACAGGCTGGTACCGCCACCCCAGCCTGCTCTTCCTGTTCTGGCTGGTGATCCCCCTCCAGATCGTCGTGCTGGTGCTGACGCTGCGGAAGACGGCCCCGACGGCGGGCTACCTGCGCCAGGTGCAGAACGGCGTGGGCGCCTCGGTCATCGCCTCCATCATCATCTTCGCCAGCAGCCTGCTCTTCACCATGGTGGTGTTCCCCAGCTACTTCGCGGAGCTGGAGGCCCTGGGCCGCCTCCAGATGGCGAAGCAGGGCCTCAGCCCCGAGCAGATCGAGGCCGTGGTGAAGGCCCAGGCCCCCATGCAGAAGCCCCTGGGCAGCGCCTTCGCGGGCGCCCTGGGCACCTGGATCACGGGCCTGTTCACGTCGCTCATCGCCGCGGCGTGGCTGCGGAAACGATAGGTCAGCGCTCCCGCCGGACGGCTTCCACCAGTGACAGGGGATGGGCCGCCCCGGCCAGGGCGTCGTCCAGGCATTGCAGCACCAGGCCCGAGCGCAGCGGCGTGGCGGCCAGCTCGGCGCGAGTGAGCCAGCGGCAGCCGAGGATCTCCGGATCCTCGGGAAGGGCTTCGGCGCCGGCGGGCACGGTGCCGCGGAAACAGACGCGGCAGTAGTCCTTCCCGTTGCGGGCCTGCAGCTGGTAGAGGCCCACCAGCGCCTCGGGCGTGAAGGTCAGGCCCGTCTCCTCGCGCACCTCGCGGCGCACGGCCTCCAGCAGGCCTTCGCCGGGCTCCACATGGCCCGCGGGCTGGTTGAGGACGCGCCCGGGCGAGGCGCCATCCGTCTCTTCCACAAAGAGGAAGCGGCCTTCGCGCTCGATGATGGCCGCGACGGTGAGGGCCCAGGCCGGTTCCTGCTGTTCGCCGCTCATGGGACTCCGCCGCAATGGGCTTCCATGATGCACCAAAACGCGCCTGGCGCTTGATCCGGCGCCGCCGGGGCCTATCGTGGGAGCTGGAGCCCTCCGGGATGTGCGCGGAATGCCGCAGTCCTCCTCCGATCCGGCCGGGATCGCTCGTTTCCACGACGAGTCCGCGCGGCTCGTCTCCCTGAACCCCGCGCAAGGAGGAGGCTCCCATGCTGCATCGCACCGCGCTTTGCGTCGGGATCAACCAGTACCAGAACTTCCCTTCAGCCACCCTGAACGGGTGCGTCAACGATGCCCATGGCATGGCCTCGCTGCTGAAGGATCTCCTGGGCTTCGAGGATTCCGACATCACCCGGCTGACGGACGAGTCCGCCACGAAAGCCAACATCATGCGCGAGCTGCGGCGCATGGTGGAAGGCGCCCTGGCGGGCCAGTACAACCACCTGGTCTTCAGCTTCTCCGGCCACGGCACCCAGGTGCCGGACCTCAACCTCGACGAATTCGACCGGGCCGACGAGGCCTTCTGCCCCCACGATCTGGCCCAGAGCGGAGCCCAGTGGGACCGCGACCACCTCATCGTGGACGACGAGCTGCATGACCTGTTCGTGCAGCTGCCCCCGACCGTGATCCTGGAGGTGTTCCTCGACACCTGCCACAGCGGCGCGGGCCTGCGGGCCGCGGACCTGCTCATGGACCGCAAGCCCCGCTACCTGCCGCCGCCCACCGTCGACGCCTTCCGGGACATCGAATACCGCCGGGCCCGTCCCGCCCACATCAAGCTCCTGGAAAAGGGGCTGTCCCACCACATCCTCTGGACCGCCTGCAAGGACAGCCAGACCGCCGCGGACGCCTTCCTCCAGGGGGACTGGCACGGCGCCTTCACCTGGCACTTCTGCCGGGAGGCCCTGGCCAGCGGCAACCACCTCTCCCGCGCCAAGGTGCTGGCCAAGGTGCGGCAGGACCTCAGCACCGCCCACTTCACCCAGACCCCCCAGCTGGACTGCGAGGCTGTCACCCGCCACGCCGTGCTGAAGGCCATCGAAGTGCCGCCGAATGTCATGCCCCTGCCCACGGAGATGCCGAGCTAAATCAGCGCATCCCAACCTGGAGAAGGGCGCCAA
>JAMPXL010000104.1 GCA_023701165.1 Geothrix sp.
CGCGGCGATCTCCGGCGCCTGGCCCCAGCGCTTGGTCTCGACATTCGCGTGCTCGTCGCGGCCCGTGGGCACGCTGGCGTGGGGCGGGTTGGGAATGCCCGCGAGGAAGTCCCTGAAGGCGGCTTCGACCTCGCGCTGGGCGGCCTCCAGCGCCTTGAGCTGGTCGCCCACCTCGCGCTGCTGGGCGATGAGGGCGTCGGCATTCTCCTTGGCCCGCTTGAGGCGGCCCACCTCGTCGCTCACGCGGTTCCGCTCGGCCTTCAGGGCCTCCGTTTCCTGCAGCACCGACCGGCGGCGCTGGTCCAGCTCCTGGTAGCGCGCCCGGTCCAGCGCGTAGCCCCGCCCGGACAGACGGGCCGCCACGGCGTCGAAGTCATTGCGCAGGAGGTTGGCATCAAGCATCTGGGCATCCTGGAAAGATTCAGTGTACCTGGCTCCAAAACACGCCTGTGGCGCGTTTTGGAGCCCGCCCGCGGCCAGGGTGGGGAAGCAGCCCCCTCAGCTTTGGGACCACGCCCCGTCCGGCATGGGTTCGCCGGCCCACTGGGACGCGAAGGCAGCCTGCACCTCGTCCAGGCCGCCTCCGGCGCCCAGCAGCAGGCCCAGCTTGGCGAGGGCGGCCCAGCGGGTGTGGAAGCCTCCGGAGATGGCGCCCATGGCCCCGATCTTCCGGCCCAGCTCGTAGGCCGAGAGGTCCACGCCGCCATAGGGACACTGGGAGATCACCACCACGGGCAGCCGCCGCCGGCGGGCATCCCCCAGGGCGGCTTCCAGGTCGGCCCGGCCCATGGGCAGGTTGCCGGCCCCGAAGGCCTGGATCAGCATGGCCCGCGCGCCCTCAGGGGCGGGGCTCCAGGCCATGCCCGGATGGGGCGTCACCGTGTGGATGGCGAGGTCGAGCCGGGCACCCAGCCCCTGGGGCACCCGGCGGACGAACTGGCCCACCTCCGGATGCAGGCGGATCTCGGCGCCCAGCTCCGCCAGGGGCGGCAGGTTGGGGCTCTGGAAGGCTTCGAACTGGTGGACACTCAGCTTGTCCGCCGCCACACCGCGGATCCAGTGGGTGCCGAAGCAGATGCCCACCTCCGGGATGCCGCGGCAGGCCAGATCCACGGCGTTGACCAGGTTGCTGCGGGCGTCGCTGCGCACGAAGGCCAGGGGCCGCTGGCTGCCGGTGAGGACCACGGGCTTGCCCAGATCCGCCAAGAGGAACCCCAGACAGGAGGCGGTGAACGCCATGGTGTCCGTGCCATGGATGATGACGAAGCCGTCGAAGCCGTGGGCAGAGGCCCGCACGCGGTCCGCCAGCGCCAGGATGTCGGAAGGCTCCAGGCAGGAGGAATCCTGGTTGAAGGGCACCTCGACGGAGAGGTCCGCCAGCTGCTCCAGCTCAGGGACCTGTTCGATCAGGTGGTCCAGGAAGGGCCCGGGCGCCAGCGAAGCGGGCTTTCCGCTGGGGGCCATGCCGAGCGTGCCGCCGGTGTGGAGGAGCAGGATCTTGCGCATGAGAGGAGTCTACCGCCTGCCATCCAGAGCCTGGAGTCCCCGCGCTTCAGATCGCCTCGGCCCAGTAGACTGGAAGTTCTCCATGCGCCGCATTCCCCGCTACCTCCAGCTGCTCGCCGACCGCTACCTCCGACGGCTGCTGAAGAACCGCCTGTCGGGCCATCAGCTGCAGGCCGCCGTGGAGACGGCCCTGGCCACCCTCCCCATCCAGGAGAACCTGCTGGTGCGGGAGGGCGCCCTGCGTTCGGAGGCCCTGAACCGCCAGCTGGCCTGGGCCATGGCCTTCGTGGCCGGGGCCGTGAACGCGGGCGGGTTCCTCGCCGTCAGCCACTACACCTCGCACATGACGGGCGTGGTCTCCTCCCTGGCGGACGAGCTGGCGGTGGGCGACCTCGTCACGGCCCTGGCCGCCCTGGCCATGATGCTCAGCTTTCTGGGCGGGGCCCTGGTCTGCACGCTGCTGATCAGCTTCGGCCAGCGCCGGCGCATGCGCAGCCGCTACGCGCTGACCATGGTCCTGGAGGCCCTGCTGATGCTCGTGTTCGGGTTCATGGGGAACCGCCTGCAGCAGGAGATCCGGTTCACCCTGCCCAGCACCGTGATGCTGCTCTGCTTCATCATGGGCATGCACAACGCCGTGACATCCATCATCTCGGGGGCCGCCGTCCGGACCACCCACCTCACGGGCACGGTCACGGACATCGGCATCGAACTGGGACGCCTCGCCTACGTGAATGTCCACCACCGGCATGGGCGGGACCGCATCCTCGCCAACCGGCAGAAACTGTCGCTGCTGCTGCTGATCCTGGCGTCCTTCATGGCCGGGGGGGTGGCCGGGGCCCTCGGGTTCAAGCACATCGGTTTCAAAGTCACGGTGCCCCTGGCCGGGTTCCTCTGCTTCCTGGCGGCCCGCCCCCTGCTGCTGGAGGTGCGCCTGCTGATGCACCGCCTCCGCCGGCAGTGGACTCCGGACGAACCGGGGTCCGTGCTCTGACCGCCTCCGGCCGGGGCTTCTACATCACCTCCAGCCCCACCAGCCGGTCCACGCCTTCGATCCGCCGCGTCCGGGCCGCGCCCTGGCCCCCGATGAGCAGCCGGCAACCCGCGGGAAGCCGCTCCTTCAAGTCCAGGAGCAGCCGCCGCGAGGTCTCTCCGGCGCTCTGGATCGAAAGGCCCACCGCGACCCGGTCCACCTTCAGCGCGCGTGCCGCCTGGGCGATGCTGGCCACGGGCAGGTCCACCCCCAACAGTTCCGTGCGGAGACCCGTGGCCGCATAGGCCAGGGCCGCCATGAGCAGGCCCAGCCGGTGCCGCTCGCCGGGGAGGGTGGCCAGCAGCACGGCCCCCCTGCCGGGACCAGGCTGACACCCCAGGCGCAGCTCCCGGAGGAGGTCCTCCAGCACCTCCGACACCAGGTGCTCCTGATGGACGCCGAGGCTGCCGTCGGCCCAGGCCATGCCCACCCGGTCCAGCAGGGGGGAAACCACCTGCTGAAGGAAGGGCCGCCAGTCCAGCCCACCCAGCGCCTCCCTCAGCAAGGTCCGCATGCGTTCGGTATCCATGGCCGAAGCCGCCTCGAACAGGGCGTCCACCCGGGGATCCCCGGCGGGGACCAGCAGCCGCTTCAGGGCTTCCTCGCTGGATCGCGCCACCACCGAGGGGCGATGGCCCTGGGCCACAGCCTCGGCCATGAGCCGGAGGCGGTAGAGGTCCTCCTGGCGGTAGCGCCGGTGGCCCGAGGGCAGGCGGACCGGCACCGGAAACCCGTACCGGCGCTCCCACACCCGTACCACATCGGCGGAAAGGCCGGTTTCCGAACAGATGTCCCCGATGCTCAGCAGGTCCGGTTCCACCTTGGCCATGGCCTCACCTCCAGGACGGGGTCCTGGCATGAAGATCCCTCCCACGGCGAAAAAAGTCCAGATCCTTATCTAGCCAATCACAGCGCCACCACGGCCGCCTTGAGCTCGTCGAAGCCCTGGTCGGAGGCGCAGCTCACCAGCACCGCACACTGGCCCGGCTGGCTGGGCGGCAACTGGACTTCTCCGGCAAAGCGGCCTTCGCCATCGGTGCGCCCCGACAGCAGGCTGGTGGCCTTCTTCAAGCTGGAGACGAGCTTCACCGTGACCTCGGCATTGGCCACGGGACTCTGGCTCTGGCAGAGGCGCGCCCGCACCTGCACCCGGAAGGCTTCGCCGAAGGCGGGCTTCAAGGGCTGATCCAGCACCAGTTCCAGGGTTTCGACATCACCCTCCTGCTGGAGGAACTCCAGGATGGCCTGGTCCAGGGGCCGGTCGTTGAAGGCCTGCTGCTCCAGCAGGTCCGGTGGCGTCTGGTCGTACTTCCCGTTCTTGATGTCCCGGATGACGGCCCGGTGCTGCTCATCCATGCGGCTCTGGATCGCCGTCTCGGGCACCGGCGGGGTGGCCAGCAGGTCTTCGTAGGAGGATCGGTAGTTGTCGAGGATCTCGCCGCCCACGTAGATGAGCGTTTCGATCTTGGGATTGGACAGCCCCTTGTCCTCGGTCTGGACATGGTAGACGCGGTTCCCGTGACGGACGTCCGTGTTGTAGCCAGTGATCATGGAAGCAGTCCAGGGAACGGGAAGGCAGGGCGTGTCATGAGCCTACCTTTGCAATCTTCCCGCCAGATCGGGCATCACTTCCCAGGCGATCTCCCGGATGGCCTGATCGCCCATGCGGGCCACCACGGCCTTGGTCAAGGCTTCCATCAAGGCCGGATCCGCCAGAAGCGCCTGGATCTGCCCGGGCGTGAGGGGGGCCTGACCGGACGCGGCAGGGACTGGCCCGGGCACGGCAGGCACCAGCTCCTCCGGGGCCCCTTGGGGCTCCATGGCGGGCGGCGGCCACGGCGCCGCCTCGAGGGCCACCGGCGCCGGGGTGGGCTCCACCTCGTCCGGAAGCCCATCGAGGGCCTCCAGGCCCGTGAAGGAGAGCAGGCTTTCCTCGCCCAGGGCCTCGGCCGCGGTCGTTTCGGGCTCAAGACTCATGGTGATGGGGGCTTCGAAGGCGGCAACCTCCGGTTCCGGAGCCGGGGCTTCCATCCCGGGAAGCTCGAAGGCGCCGGCAGGCGCCGGCATGGCCAGAGCGTCCGCGGTGAGGGGCTCGAATGGGGGCACCGAGCCCAGTCCCTGCAGGCTGTCCAGATCCAGTTCTTCCAGTTCGAGGCGCATCGCCGGCGCGGCGCCGGATTCGGGAGCCGGCTCGGCGGGTTCCTCGGGCCAGAGGTCCTCGGCGGTGAGCGCCAGCAGGTCGCTTTCGGATTCAACCGGGGCGGGGGCCGCAGGCGGCTCCTCCATGGAGAAGGCCGGAAGCTCCGCCGCATCGGGCATGGAGGGATATTCCGGCCGGAACTCCGGCAGGGAGGATTCGGCCATCCTCACGAGATCCTTGGCCGGGGTGGCCGGCACCGTGGTGAAGGCCGAGGGCTCGGGGGCGATCACCACCGGCGTGGCCAGCAGCGCCTTCACGCGGTCGCCCAGCTCGCGGAGCTCGATGGGCTTCTTCAGGAAGCCCTGGACAGGCGCCTTGGCCAGCTTGGCCGGGTCCACGGGATCCAGCACCCCGGCCATCAGCGCGATGGGAAGGTGGGCCGTGGCCTCCATCTCCCGCAGGCGGGCCAGCAAGGTCCAGCCATCCATGCCGGGCATGCCCGTATCCACCAGGAGCACGTCAAAGCGCTCCCCCTGGCCGATCCGGTCGAGGGCCTCCGCACCCGAATTCACGCAGACCAGTTCCACATCGGTGGGAGCCAACAGGGATTCAGCAATGCGGTGAATGCTGGGGTTGTCGTC
>JAMPXL010000105.1 GCA_023701165.1 Geothrix sp.
AGATGGCGCCGTTGGCGTCGAAGCAGCTGGAATACAGCTGTGTGTCCTCGAAACCCAGGAAGTCCGCCAGCTTCAGCTCCAGTTCCCGGTGGATGTCCTGGGTGCCGCAGATGAAGCGCACCGAGGCCATGCCGAAGCCATGGCCATCCATCACCGTCTTCGCGGCCTGGATGACCTCCGGATTGTTGGCCAGGCCCAGGTAGTTGTTGGCGCAGAGGCACACCACGTCCCTGCCGTTGGCCTTCATCTGCGGCTGCTGGGGCGAGGTGATGACGCGCTCCGACTTGTAGAGCCCGGCCTCCTTCAGCTGCTCGATCTCGCGGTTGAGGTGGGCCAGGTAGCCAGGATTCACGGCGGGTCTCCTATTCATCGGAGCCCACAGGATACTCCGGGGGGCCGTTGATGCCCGTCATGTCGCCCGGGATGTGTCACCATCCTTGCGAACTGGAAAGGATTCCGACCATGCGCCCCCTCCTGCTCCTGCCCGCCCTGCTCCTCACCCTGGCCTGCAGCTCCAAGCTGGAGCGCGGCAAGGCCGAGGATCTGATCCGCAAGGACTACCCCGTGGTGGTGCCGGTCACGGTGCCCGAGAGGGCCTCGGCGGACAAGGGCAGCCCGGAACACCTGCGCCTGGTGGCGCTCAAGGAGAACCTGGACCGGACCGGCTGGTTCGAAAGCGCCGCCCACACCGAGGGGGGCCGGGAGACCTTCACCTTCCGGCTGAAAGCAGATGCCCCCAAGACCATCAAGGCCGCGCCGAAGGGATTCTCCATGCCCGCGGCGGAGGCCGTCTTCGTCCGGGCCCTGCGGATGGAGCCCACCCGCGAAGGCGCCCGGGTCACCTACGAGATCCGCCTGGACAAGCCCACGGCCCAGTTCCCCCTCTTCCAGGCCCTGCATCCGGACGCCAAGGTGGGGCAGACCAAGCAGCGCCACGCCACCTTCGAGCGGCGGCGGGGATCCTGGGAACGGACCGGCACCGACGAAGCCTTCCGCAAGGCCGAGTGACCGCGGTTACAACCTGGCCGCTTGGGCGTCGGCCGCCGCTCCAGTACCCTGAGGCATCGAGGTTCCCTTGGATCACAGCCCCGCCTTCCGCCTCCGCCGATTCCTGAACTGGTTCCCCCTGGGGCTGACCTACGCGGCCATGTACATGGGCCGCTACAACTTCAACATCGTGAAGAACGACATCGGCGCCTGGTACCACCTGGACAAGGCCCAGATGGGCTTCATCGCCTCCGCGGGCTTCTGGACCTACGGCCTGTCCGTGGCCCTCAACGGGCCCCTGGCGGACCGCATCGGCGGCCGGAAGGCCATCCTCTTGGGCGCCCTCGGCGCGGCCCTGGTGAACCTGGCCATCGGAGTCATGTTCCTGAACGGCGACGCCTCCCAGGTGCTGGTGAGCATGAGCCTGCTCTGGAGCCTGAACATGTACTTCCAGAGCTTCGGGGCCCTCTCCGTGGTGAAGGTGAACAGCACCTGGTTCCATGTGAAGGAGCGGGGGGTCTTCGGGGGCATCTTCGGCATCATGATCAGCTCGGGCTACTTCCTGGCCACCACCATCGGCGCCTGGCTGCTGGCCAGCTCCCGCAGCTGGACCGTCATCTGGTTCGTGCCAGCCGCGGCCATGGCCTTCATGTTCGGGGTGGACTGGTTCCTGGTGCGCAACCGGCCCAGCCATGCGGGCCACGCGGACTTCGACACGGGGGACGGCTCCAACGCCCACCATGCCGAGGACGCTCCCCTGCCCCTGGGCGACCTCTTGCGGAAGGTCTTCCACAATCCCGTGATCGTCGCCCTGATCTTCGCGGAGTTCTGCACGGGCTTCGTCCGCCAGGGCGTGATGCTCTACTTCACCGAGTACCTGCAGGAGGTCTACCACCTCAGCAAGAAGGAGCACCTGTTCTGGTGGACGGGCATCGCCTTCATGGGCGGCGGCATCCTGGGCGGCCTGCTCTGCGGCTGGATGAGCGACAAGCTGTTCCAGTCCCGCCGCCCGCCCGTGGCCTTCGTGTTCTACCTCGTCCAGGTGGTGATGCTGGGCCTCCTGGGTCTGACCCTCGGCCAGGGCAGCACCGGCGGCCAGATCTGGGCCGTGGTCCTGCTGGGCCTGACGGCCATGTTCATCTTTGGCGTCCACGGCATGCTCAGCGGCACCGCCAGCATGGATTTCGGCGGGCGCAAGGCCGCCGCCACCGTCACGGGCGCGCTGGATGGCATCCAGTACATCGGCTCGGGCCTCACGGGCTTCGGCCTGGGCTGGATCCTCAAGACCTACGGCTGGGACGGCATCGCCACCCACGGCCACCAGCCCGCCCACGCCTGGGTGTGGGTCGGAGCCATCATCCCCTTCAGCCTCATGGGCGCCTACATCATGACCCGCATCTGGAACGCCAAGGCGGGCAGCGGAGCGCACTGAAAAGACGTTTAACCGCAGAGAACGCAGAGGGTGCAGAGAAAAGCAGATTCCCTCTGCGATCTCTGCGCCCTCTGCGGTTGAAGCTTTTTATCTTTTTGCCAGCTGGTCAAAGGCTGCCTTGAGGCCACTGTGGATGGCCTGGACGTCGGCGGGTTTCCACAGCTTCTGGTCTTCGCGGACGAAGGTGGTGAGGTCGTTCCGGTTGTCGAAGCGGGCCACGGGCAGGTGGTAGACCTTGGTTTCGTAGCGGTCGCCAGCCTGGATGAGGCGCTCCACGCGGATGGCGCCGGGACGGTCGCTCTGCTCCATGAGCCAGGCCATGTCGTCCGTGCCGTACTGGCCCAGCATCACCTCCATGGGGACGCTGTGGTGGAGGATGCTGCCCTGGCCGTCCGGACGGCCGCGCTCGATGTTCTTGCGGCGGCTTTCCGTGGGATCCACCCAGACGTAGAGGACGGCGGCCGTCTCCAGGATGGCGGGCGACAGGGTCTGGAAGGCGGTGTCGTAGCCGTGGGGCGGGCAGAGGGGGAAGGCCGAGCCGTGGGCGCCGCCGCGGGCGGCCTCGATCACGAGGGTGCGCCCGGCCTTGTCCTGGGCGTTCTGGCGGTTGAGGGCGTCCAGCTCGGCCCGGCATTCGGCCTCCAGGGCCTCGGCCATGCGCACGCGGATGCGGTGGGGGATCTCGCCCAGGGGCTGGGACAGGCCCGTCCGGGCATGGGCCGCGTCCAGGCGGTCGAAGAGGTGCTGGGCGGCGCTGGGGACCTCCACCTGGCGGCTGGCCATGAGGTTGGCGTAGTCCTCGTTGAGCAGCTCGATGAGCACAGCCCAGGTCCAGTTGTCCCGGAAGGGGCGGTTGGGGCCGTGGTAGTAGGCGTAACCCAGGCCGTTGGCCTTCAGCTCGTCATCGATGCGGTGCATGAGGTGGACGTACGGGTAGTCGTCCAGCTGGAGGGTGGGGCCCATGTGGAAATCATTCCGGCACTGGTCGGGCGTCAGGCTGGCCAGGTAGCGGCGCACTTCCGACTTGCCCGAGGCGGGCAGGCTGAAGAGGAGGATGGTGTCGAGGAGCTGGGTCATGGGGTTCCACCGTGCGAATCCTCAAGCATGCCACGACACTTTCCCCCGCGCTCGTGATATGCCTGGAGGATGCGGGATCGGGAAATCGTCGAGCGCGTCCGGGACGCCACGGACCTGCTGGCCCTGGTGGGCCAGGCGGTGAAGCTGCGCAAGCAGGGCTCGGCCCACGTGGGCCTGTGTCCCTTCCACGCCGAGCGCAGCCCCAGCTTCCAGGTGGTGGCCAACCGGGGCTTCTACCACTGCTTCGGCTGCGGCAAGCACGGCGACGCCTTCGCCTGGCTCATGGAGCGGGAGGGCATGACCTTCCCCGAGGCCCTGGAGCAGCTGGCCCGGGCTGCGGGCATCGACCTCCCCCAGCGCCGGGAGCGCCCGGCGGCCGAGGTGGATCTGGAGACGCGCATGCGAGCCGTCCTGGACGCGGCCCAGACGTTCTACGAACGCCAGCTGGAGCGCCACGAGGGCGCCCGGTCCTACCTGCGCCAGCGCGGCTATGAAGGCCCCTTCGTGGCCGAGGCGGGCTTCGGCGTGGCGCCGGACGGCTGGGATCCCCTGGTGACGCACCTGCGGGGCCTGAACGTCTCCGGCGAGCTGCTGGAGCAGGCGGGGCTCGCCAGCCGCAGCGAGCGCGGCACCCAGATCGACTTCCTCCGCAACCGCCTGACCATCCCCATCCACGATGCCCGGGGCCGCCTGGTGGCCTTCGGCGGGCGCGTGCTGGGCGAGGGCCAGCCCAAGTACCTCAACACCCGCGACACGGCCCTCTTCCACAAAGGCGAGACCCTCTTCGGCTTCCACCGCGCCAAGGGCGCCATGAAGGATGGGGCCCTGGTGGTGGAGGGCTACTTCGACGTGCTGCAGCTGCACCAGAACGGACTCCACCAGGCCGTGGCGCCCCTGGGCACGGCCCTCACCGAGGAACACCTCAAGCAGCTGGGCCGCTTCACCCGCCGCGTCATCCTCTGCTTCGACGGCGACGCCGCGGGCCGCCGGGCCATGGAGAAGAGCCTGCGGATGGCCCTGCCCCTCGGTTTCGAGGTGCGCCTGCTGGAGCTGCCCCAGGGCGAGGATCCCGACACCTGGTGCCTGAAGCTGGGCGGCGAGGCCTTCCGGGACCTGCTGAAGGCCGCGCCGGACTGGACCGCCTTCATGGTGGACCGGGCCATGGAGGGCAAGGACCTGCGCCGCATCTCAGACCGCATGGGCGCCTTCAAGGACCTGCTGGACTTCCTGCCCTACCTGCCCCGGACCACCGAAAGCCGGGACCTGTTCGCCAGCCTCGCCCACCAGCTCCAGGTGCCTCTGCAGGAACTGGACCGCGCCGTGAAGGGGCGGCAGGCCCCTGCGCAGCCTTCCGAGGAGCCCCTGGCGGCCGCACCCGCCCTCCCGGACCTGGACGACCTGATCCGCCGCCTCCTCCTGCTGAGTGCCGCAGGCCACTGGCGGCGCGTGCAGGAGATCCCGCCCGCCTGGTGGGAGAGCCTCGCGGGCGCCCCCCTGCTTCAGGCCTTGCTGGACGCGGAAGGCGACCTCACGCTGCTGCCCGGGGGCGCCGTCGCGGCCCTGCGCCACCTCGAGGCCCAGGCCAGCCGCCAGGACGAGGCCGGCCGGGACGCCGAGGCCCTCTTCGCCCGGCTCGAGGGAGGCTATGTGGACCGGGAGATCCAGGCCAACAACCGGCTGCTCCAGGATCCAGCCACCATGGTGGATGGCGCGCTCACGGCGCGGGTCATGGCGAGGCAGAACGAGCTCCTGGCCCGCCAGAAGAAGCTGTCCCGCGAGCGGCGGGGGCTGCGCTGACCCCCGGCCGGGGCTCCGCCC
>JAMPXL010000106.1 GCA_023701165.1 Geothrix sp.
GATTCCAGCTGGCCGCAGGCATGGCCATCGAGGTGGATGGCGTGCTGGACCTGCGTGGACACTCGCTCCAGGACGCCATGGAGCGCCTGAAGGATCGCCTGGGAGACGGCCAGGTGCTGGGTTGGCGCAGCCTCCAGGTCCTCCTCGGCCCCGACCCCAAGCTTCATGAGGGCCTGCTGGCCCTGCTGGGCTCCGGTGAAGCCCCCATGGTGGCCCGCTACGCCCAGGCCCCCGTGCCCATGGGCGGCAGCCAGGCCTGGCTCCTCTACCTCGTGGCCACGCCGGCCCAGCCCTGACCCGATTTCCCGGAGAATACCCATGAGCCTGCTGGCGGTCGGAAGTGTGGCCTTCGACGACCTGGAAACGCCTTTCGGACGGCGGGAACACGCCCTGGGCGGGTCCGCCACCTACTTCTCCCTGAGCGCCAGCCGCTTCCATCCCGTGCGCATCGTCGCCGTGGTGGGCGAGGACTTCGGCCCCGACCAGATGCGCGTCTTCGAGGGCCGCCCCATCGATCTGACCGGCCTGTCGAGGGTCAAGGGCCTGAGCTTCCACTGGAAGGGCGCCTACGGCTATGACCTGAACGAGGCGAAGACCCTGGCCACGGACCTGAACGTGTTCGCCGATTTCCGCCCGGACCTGCCGCCGTCCTACCGGGAATCCCAGCACCTGTTCCTGGGGAACATCGACCCGGTGCTGCAGCTGGACGTGGTGCGCCAGATGGCCAAGCGGCCCCGCTGGATCGCGCTGGATACCATGAACTACTGGATCCGCGGGGCCCGCCCGGCGCTGGAGGCCGTCCTCAAGGAGGTGGACATCCTCCTGGTGAACGACGCGGAGGTGCGCGAGCTGACCCAGGAGCACAGCCTCATCAAGGCCTACAAGAAGATCCAGGCCATGGGCCCCCGCACCCTCGTGGTCAAGCGCGGCGAGTACGGCGTGGCCCTCTTCACCCCCGAAGGCATCTTCGCCGCCCCCGCCTATCCGCTGGAGAACGTATTCGATCCCACCGGTGCCGGCGACACCTTCGCGGGGGGATTCCTCGGCTACCTGGCCTGGATCGAGCGCATGGACGTGACCGCCCTCAAGCACGCGGCCCTGGTGGGCTCGGTCATGGCCAGTTTTACGGTCGAGCAGTTCTCCACCGAACGCCTGGAGCAGATCACGCAGGACGAAGTTCGCAACCGCTTGGCATTATTTTCAGATATGATCCGCGTCGAAGACCTATAATCAGCACCACCTAATCTTTCTGGGGGTTCCTGATGCACCAGCCCAATCGCCTGCATGTCGGTCGGCTGCGCGCCCTCGCCTTGGCGCCCGGTTTCCTCCTGGCCCTGGGGGTCGCGGCTCCGTCCCTTGAAGCCCAGGAACCCGCTGGCACAATCAAGGTCGAGGCGCACAGTTCGAAATGGGAATATCCCAAGGAACTCAAGGTGCCGGAAGGTTCCCGGACCCATCTCGTCGAGAAGGGCGACACGCTTTGGGACCTGTCCGGGAAATACCTCGGCAACCCCTATGCCTGGCCGCAGATCTGGGAGCTGAACCAGTGGATCAAGGATCCGCACTGGATCTACCCCGGGGATCCCCTGATCATCGACCTCAGCCGGGCCGTGGCCACCGCCGGGTCCGTCCCCGATGCGATCTCCAACCTGCAGCCCGACCGGCGCCGTGCCGACCCCAGCGCCCTCCGTCGGCCTGAGCTGGGTTTCAGCTTCCAGGACTTCATCCAGCTGCCCTTCTTCGTCCCTGACGGCGCCGAAGCGCACTACAAGAGCCAGGGGGCCTTCACCCTCACTTCCAACCGCCGCGAGGACCGCCGCTACCTTGCCGAGGGCGAGACGGTCTACATGAACGGAGGCCGCGAGCAGGGCGTCAAGGCCGGGGATCGCTTCCTCATCCTCAGGACCGTGGCCCGAAAAGTTCAGCATCCCACCGCCAAGCGCAAGATGGGAGACGTGGTGCAGCAGGCGGGCGTGGTCCGCGTCGTGACGGCCCAGGCCAAGGGTTCCGTGGCCGT
Organism: Geothrix sp.; assembly: GCA_023701165.1. Classification (GTDB taxonomy): domain Bacteria; phylum Acidobacteriota; class Holophagae; order Holophagales; family Holophagaceae; genus Geothrix. The sequence goes on from JAMPXL010000106.1 coordinate 2,018, forward strand.
CATCGAGCGCTGCATGGACAGCGTGGAGGTGGGCGATCACCTGGTGCGCTTCACAGAGCCCGCCAACCTGCCTCTCAACCTGCGCACGGATACCACAGACCCCGTGAAGGTGGCCCCGGATGCCTCCGTGGTGGTCTTCGCCCGGGATACCCGCCAGAACACCTCCCTCGGAGACATGGTGATCGTGGACAAGGGCAGCAATGACGGCCTGAAGGTCGAGGACGTGCTGCTGGCCGTGCGCGTGAAGACCTTCTCCGTGGGCGCCGATGGCGACAAGAAGCCCGCCATGGAAACCACCACCCACTACATCGGCCAGGCCCTGGTGGTGCGCACGGAGGCCCAGACGGCCACCTGCCGCCTGCTCCGGTCCAGCGAAGAGATCCTGCCCGGCGATACCCTCACCCGCTGAGCCCCCCCTTCCGCGACCAGGGCCCCCTTCCGGGGCCCTGGTTGTTTTAGAGTGCCTCCGGCCTCAACGCCACCACGACGCGCTGCCCCCGGGTGGGCAGGTCATAGGGATGGGGCGTGGCCGCCCAGCCAGGCGGCAGGGGTTCATCGGCCCACTCGGAACCCTTGAGGGCCAGGAAAGGGGCGCCCGCCTTGCCGTGCCGGGACCACCAGCCCGCCAGCTGGCTGAGGGACCCCAGCGCCTTGGCGGTGCCCAGGTCCGCCTCCAGGGGGGTCAGGTCCTCCAGGCGGCCCTGCACGACCTTCAGGTTCGGCACCGGCAGTTCCAGGGCCGCCTGGCGGACGAAGGCCAGTTTCTTGGCCGCCGCATCCACCGCCAGCACCTCCAGGTCCGGACGGGCCAGGGCCAGCACCACCGCCGGGCACCCCATTCCGGTCCCCAGGTCCGCCACCCGGGCCCCAGGGGGAAGGGCCTCCAGGAAGGGCAGGATCGCAGCGGCATCCAGCAGCAGCTCTTCCCAACGCTGGTTGCTGGGAAGCGCCGTCAGGGCATGAGTACGGTTCCAGCGATCCAGCAGCGCCAGGTAGCGGCGCAGAAGGGGCGTGAGGGGGGCTGGCAGTCGAGGCTCCATGGCCTTCAGGATGCCAGGGAATGCATCGCCGGGTTGAAAGGTCTTCATTTCATCCACTTGTCTTTTGTAATCAGCATTTTTGTTCACTTTTAAACAGATTTTTATTTCAATCCGATCTAACATCATGCAAGCGCAACATCGACGTATTTCATGCATCTAGAATATTGACATTGACGAATGATCCAATAGCGACCATGATGAACACCCTTTGATTGATCTTCCACAGGAGCCGGCCATGACTGAGACCAAGCTGCCTTTCCAGATCGATTGGTCGAGCCGGAGTAAAATGCGTGGGCCCGGCGAACAGTCTCTCGGCAAGCTCCTACACAGCCTTCGAGATCGACTCGCGCCTCATGCACAGGGTGTATCGCTGACTTATGTCGATGATCGTGGCATGAGAAAACTCAACCGCGAACATCGCGGGAAAAACATGACGACGGATGTGCTGAGTTTCCCATCCAGCGCCGAGAAGGGGGCTTTCCCGCACCTCGGTGACATCGTCATCAGCCTGCCCACGGCAGAGAAGATGGCCAAGAAATTCGGCGTCAGCCGCCGGCGCGAAGTGGAGACGCTGGTGATCCACGCGTTCCTCCATCTCTGCGGGCACGATCACGAAAAGGACCGCGGCGAGATGATGGCGCTCCAGGCGCAGCTCGAGCGGGAGCTGCTCGATGCCGAGCCGCTGTCCATGAGCCTCAAACGGGGACGCAAGCCCGGAAGCAAGGTCAAGAAGCTCAAGGACGGCAGCCGCGTGGTGGTGACGGGCCGGGCCGCGGCCGCCCTGGTCCGCCGGGAGCGGGTGAAGAAGGAGAAGAAGGTCAAGGTCCGCAAGGTGGTCAAGCCCAAGGAGCCCGCCGTGAAGCGCGGGCCGGGCCGCCCCCGCAAGGAGGCCGCCATCCCCGCGAAGCGTGTGGTGCGCCGCCGCCGGCCGGGCCCCTCCCGCAGCGGCGTGATCGGCTAGGGATTCAAACCTCCAGCATGGCAAAAGAGCCCGAAGGCCGATAAAATGGCCCTTTGGCCCGGTCCCGGGCCCCATCGGAGCCTCCGTGATCAATCTCCTGTTCGGCCTGGGCACCGCCCTCGCCGTCATCCTGGTGTGCAGCCTGCCCCGCCTGCTGGGCATGCCCCTGTGGGTCGGCATTCCGCTGGGCCTGCTCTCCGGCGGCGGCCTTTTCATCTGGCTGGGCAGGAAGGTGCAGCAGGAGCTTGAGCGCATTTTCACCCAGGCCGGGGAACTGCTGAAGAAGCAGCAGTTCGACAAGGCCATCGAGGTGATGAAGGAGGGCTACCGCTTCGCCCCCAAGCAGTTCCTCGTGAAGGGCAGCATCGACGGGCAGATCGGCGTGGTGCAGTACCTCCGCAAGAAGAACGACGAGGCCGAGCCCCTGCTGGCCGCCGCCTCCATGCAGCACTACATCGCCAAGGCCATGCTGGGCATCCTCCAGTGGAAGCGCGGCGAGAAGAAGAAGGCCAAGGAGACGTTCGCCCTGGCCCTCAAGGCCGGCAAGAAGGAAAGCCTGCTCTATGCGGTCTACGCCTATGTGCTGGTGGAGATGGGCGAGCGCGACAAGGCCATCGAGATCCTCAACCAGGGCCTGGGCATCTGCAAGGGCGACGAGCGGCTCATCACCAACCGCAACCTGCTGCAGAACGGCAAGGCCCTCAAGATGAAGGTCTACGGCGAGCAGTGGTACCAGTTCCTCCTCGAACGCCCCATGATCCGCCAGGAGGCTCCGGCCTTCGCGCGGGTGTCGCGCCGGGCGCTGCGTGGGTGAGACCCGGCTTCGGAATCGCCGCTATGCGTCGATTCCGAAGTATTGAAAAGACTCTCTTCCCCTACTCAGCAAACGCGAAGCGGTTGCTGAGCAGAACGAACGATTGATTGAAGGAGCAACCTCTATGTCCGGCCACAGCAAATGGTCCACCATCAAGCACAAGAAGGGCGCCGCTGACGCCAAGCGCGGCAAGGTCTTCACGAAGATCCTCAAGGAGATCACCGTGGCCGCCCGGCTCGGCGGCGGCGATGTGGCCAGCAACCCCCGCCTGCGCCTGGCCGTGGACCAGGCCAAGGGCAGCAACATGCCCAAGGACAACTGGGAGCGCGCCATCAAGAAGGGCACCGGCGAGCTCGAGGGCGTGACCTACGAGGAAGTGGTCTACGAGGCCTACGGCCCCGGCGGCGTGGCCATCATGGTCGAGGCCATGACGGACAACAAGAACCGCACCACC
>JAMPXL010000107.1 GCA_023701165.1 Geothrix sp.
GGCCGCCCTTCTCATGCGTAGGAGGACGTTTCCCTGACCATTTCCCGGTACATGGCGAACTCGCCCTGGAAGTGCAGCGGGATGATGGCCGTGGGGCCGTTGCGGTGCTTGGCGACGATCAGCTCGGCGGAGGAGAGGTCGGTGTCCCCGTCCGCGGAGGGAACCATCTTCCGGTGGATGAAGGCCACCATGTCGGCGTCCTGCTCGATGGCGCCGGAGTCACGGAGGTCGCTGAGCTGGGGCCGGCCGCCCTGACGGTGCTCCACTTCGCGGTTCAACTGGGAGAGCACCACCACGGGGATGCCGAAATCCTTGGCCATGAGCTTCAGGCCACGGCTGATCTCGCCGATGCGGACGGCCTCGTTCTGCTTGGCCCCCCGGCTGTTCTCGGGGCTGCTGAGCAGCTGGAGGTAGTCGATGATGACGAACTCCACGCGCCGGTTGCTCTGGCTGCCCTGCTTCACGACCATGTTCTGGATCTGGGGCACGGTGATGGAGGCCTGGTCGCAGATGAAGAGGGGCATCTGCACCAGCTCGTCCCGGGACCGCATGACGTGGTCCAGGCGGCCGGTGGCCCGCCCGGACTGGAGGTCCTTCATGTTCGTCTGGCTCTGGGCCGAGAGCAGGCGCATGAAGACTTCCTCGTGGCTCATTTCGAGGCTGAAGAAGGCGCCGCAATGGCCGGTGCGGCCGTCCCGCTCCTGGGCGGCCCGCAGGATCCAGTTCAGGGCCAGAGCGGTCTTGCCGATGCCGGGCCGGGCCGCGAGGACGATGAGGTTGCCCGGCTGGAACCCCTGGGTCAGCTCGTCGAAGCGGCTGAAGCCCACCCGCACGCCCGGCGACAGGCGGCCCTCCAGCCGTTCATGGAGGCGCTCCATGGCGTCCTCCGCCACGGACTGGATGGACAGCAGGCCCTTGGCCTTGGCGTCGCCCTGGGCCAGGTGGAAGAGGCTCTGCGCCGTCTGATCCACCAGCACTTCGGGGGGCTCGTCCTCTTCCGCGGCCTGGCGCACCAACTGGGCGCCCAGGTGGACCAGGCGGCGCAGCTTGGCCTTGCGGCGGATGAGGTCCGCCAGGATCTGGGGGCGCTCCACATCCTCGCCCGCCAGCAGTTCCACCAGGCCCGGGTAGCCGCCCACCTTGTTCAGGCTGCCGTCCTGGTCCAGGGCGTCCTTGAGGGTGAGGGAGTTGACCTCGACCTGGGCTTCGATCAGCGTGCGGAGGGCCCGGAACACGGCCCGGTGGGCCGGATGGACGAAGTCCTCCTCCGCCAGTGCGAACACGGCCTCGCTGGCGGCGAAGCCCGCCCCCGGCGCGCAGCAGGTGGCCAGGAAGGACCGCTCTGCGTCGATATCCTCCGGAAGCCGTTCCGGAAGCCAGTCCGCCATCAGTTCACCCCTGCCGTCTAGAGTCCCGGAGGAGTGTACCCGCCGCCATCCACATCCACAAAGACCGGGTTGGTGACGGCGATGGGGTAGATGCCCTTCATGATCTTGTTCCAGGGCGTTCCCGCCTGGTAGGCCCCCGTGGTGGCCAGAGGCACGCCGGCCTCCACCACCACCCAGGCGTCCTTGCCCGAGGGCATGGCGATGCCGCCGAGGGTGGCTGTGCGCAGGCGGAAGTCCGTGGCGGAGGCCGTGAAGCTGCTCAGGGGCACCACCTGGGCCACGCCGTTCACCACCACCCGCACCTCGTCCACCGGCACCCAGTCCGGCGCGTAGAGCGAGATGGTGACCGTGACGGTGGCGGCCGGGCCGGCCACGAGGCCGCCGGGCCCTGCGCCCTGGACGGTGACATCCAGCAGCGGCCCCGTGGAAGCCACCGCCGCGCCACTGCGCAGAGCGGACAGCAGGGGGTCGAGGGTTGTCTGCGACAGCGCGGCAGTCCCGATCTTGAGGTAGGTGCGGGCCAGGCCCACCGGCGTATCGAAGCTGAACCGCGAGGAGGAGAGGCCCAGGCCCTTGGTGAAGGCGGCCGGGGTCTGCTGGCTCAGCAGGGCGAACCAGTCGGCGCGCACGGCCTTGAACTCGGCGAACCAGGCGCTGGGATCCGCCGGGTCGCAGCCCTCGGCCCGGATCAGCTCCAGGGCGTCAAAATCGCCCTGGCGCTTGCCGAGGGACACGGGGCCGGTCTGAGCCCACCAGGCGTTGGCGCCGGACCCGAGCGCCACGGCGGGATCGAATCCGCGCACCGTGAACAGCCCCTGGGGTCCCCGGGGGCGGTGGGCGATGGTGAAGGCGCCTTCCGCCTGCGTGATGAAGTCCGCCAGGGTCCAGCCCTTGGAGGGGCGTGCCCCGCCGTTGCGGTCCCCGGTGGGCGCGGGGGTGAAGAGCGCGGTGACGAAACCGTCGGACAGCGCCGAGCTGCGGGCGCCGACGATGAAGGGATCATTGCCGATGGGGGCCCGCTGGGCGTCGGTCAGGCCCACAAGGTCGACCTCGACCCTGAATTCGTCCCGGAGCGCGGTGGGATCGTTGAGCACATCCTCTTCCGTACGGGCCACCGCCTGCACGCCCTCGGCCAGGGCCGAACTCAGCATTTCTCCGGGATTGAGGCCCCCGGTGGTCGCCTGCGTCGGGCCCGGAACGTCGAAGCTGGTCCAGCCCACAGGCAGCGGCGAGGTGGCCACCACGAAGCTGTGCGCCACATCCTGCTGCCCGGCAAAGGACTTCACGGGAAGCACGTCCAGGTGGGACAGCGGGCCGCGCGTGCCATAGGCAAGGTAGTCCCCTGCGGGGAAAAAGGCGGTGGCCATGCCCGAAGGCGAGGTGAAGGCCGTTCCGAAAATCTGGTTTCCGGCGGTGTACTGGTAGGCGGCCAGGTTGGCGCCGAGAACCGCCTTGCCCTTGAGGATCTGGTCGTAGTAGCTGGCCAGGTGCCGCTTCCGCTGCATGGAAGGATCGGGCGCGCCACCCAGGGCGGACAGCGTGATCCGGAGGGGGTTGAGGCCCGTGAATTCCAGGGTCCCCGCCTGCCGGACCGTGAAGCCGTGAAGCATCTGCTTCTGGTGGATGACGTTGCCGGCGGCATCCACGACCTCCGCACGCTCCGGCGTGAGGCTTTCCGCCAGACTCCAGACCTGGTCCTTCATGGGGGTGATGGACGTGGCCTGGTAGGGACGGTTGGTGTTGGCGGCGTTGGTGCCCAGGTAGAGCGTGTGGCGTTGGACGGCATTGGCCGCGGTCACCCGGTACGGCTGGGTGCCGCTCAGGCCCCGGGCGTCCGGGACGGCCGGGAGCAGCAGCCCCGTGGCCCCGCTGCCGCCGGCGGGGATGTCACTGCTTTCGCGCCATTCCACCCGCTCCGTCACCCAGTGGGACGGGTCCGTGTCCGTGGCGGGATCCGCGGCGAGGCCGCTGTAGCGCTCGAAGCGGAATTCGGTCTGGAGCGGGCCTCCGCGCACGGCCGTGCCGAAGGAATCGTAGCTCAGGATGCCGAGGTCCCCACCCTTGAATCCGCTCCGGGCCTGGACCATTTCATTGAACACTGATGTGGTCTGCGCAGGCATGGTGGCCGTGGTGCTGGGCCCTGCAACCACGTACAGGCGGCGGCGGTAGGTCAGGGACTGGCCGGCGGCCAGGCTGGCGGCGGCGGGGCTGCCCACCACCAGGCGGCTGGGGAACAGGGGGCGCAGCTCCGTGAGCGCGCGCTGGGGGTCCGAGGCCACCAGCACCTGATCCACATCCAAGGGCAGGATCCCCAGGGAAGCGTGGGAATCCAGGGTGTTCCCCGCGGACTCCGCACCCATGAGGGCCACCATGGGCGCGACCACGCTGCTGGTCAGGGGTGCCGCGAAGTCTGAGCCTGGAATCTCCACACCCCAGCTGTTGAGGGGCGTGCCGCTGAAGGTGGATACCGCCGGCACCACGAAACGGAATCCGCCGCCGCGCTGCGAGAGGAAGTCCCCGAGGCTGCGGACCGGGAGGAGGGCGCCGCTGCCGTTGCTGAGGGTCGTTTCCAGGGTGAAGAAGGTCTCGTTCTTGGCCAGGGTGATGCGGTGGATGACGCTGACGCCCGCCACGCGGCCCTGCCCATCCGTGGCCACGCCCAGCTTGCCCTTGGGGTCCAGGAGGTAGCCCCGCATCTCCAGATGCACCTGGTTCACCCCGGTTCCCGGGACATAGCTGTCAAAGACCAGCGGCAGGTCGGGATCCTGATTGGCCACGGGCCCGAACCGCTCCACCAGATCCGTCGGCATGGACACCCGCTTGTAGCTCTGGTCGAGGGCGATGTTGCCCACATCCAGGATGGCTCCGCCTGAAGGCGCGGCGAACTGGCCCTCGCGCTCCCCGAAAGCCGCGCCATCCACCGCGAGCTGGACCGAATCGTTGCCGAGGAAGAAATCCCCGGGCCCCGAGGTGGCCTTCAATCCGGCGAGCCGGTCGCCTCCGGAAGCCGGGATCTCCTCCACGGCCACCGTGGGCCTGGCCAGGCCCGTGGCCCGGAAGCAGCCGGTCCCGCCCGCCGCCAGGATCAGGGCCACGGGGGCCAGGGCCAGGCGCAGGCGATAGGGGGACAGACGGGACGGGAGGACCACGGAGTCAAGGCTCATATTCATCAAGGCGTCTCGTTCAGGCGGGAGGTCCATGGGGCTGGGGCGTACGAAAGGTCTATGCTAACTCACGATGCCGATCTCCGCCTTTCTTCATCGCTGCTGGCCACACCGGCGGACCCTGCTGCTGGTCCTGGCGCTTCCCCTCCTGGGAGATTTGCTCTGGACCCTGGGAAGGTTCCCAGCCATGCACCACCAGCAAATCCACCAGGCAGAATCTCTTCCTGTGATGGGCGGCGCGGTGCTGGTGCTGGGAGCTGGCGTCTACGGAGACGGGGAACCCACGGAACTCCTCCAGGGGCGCCTCCGCACGGCCCTGAGCCTCTACCAGAGCGGGAAGGTCCGGTGGTTCCTGGTCTCCGGCGACAACCGGCACCCCTCGTACAACGAACCCCAGGCCATGCGGCGCTGGCTCGTGAAGCAGGGGGTCCCCCCCACCCGCATCGTGAGTGATTACGCGGGGCTCCGCACCTGGGACAGCCTGAAGCGGGCCCAGGCCGTCTTCGGCCAGCAGCAGGTGGTCATCGTCACCTCGGATTTCCACCTCCCCCGGGCCCTCTACCTGGCCGACCGCATGGGTCTGCGGGCCTGGGGCGTGCCCGCCTCCACGGAAGGCCGGCCGCGCATGAGCCGCGCCCGCTACTGGATCCGCGAGTACATCGCCCGGCACCTCGCCCTGTGGGACGCCTGGTTCCCTCCGGATGCCCGGCTCGGTCCCCGGGAGCCCA
>JAMPXL010000108.1 GCA_023701165.1 Geothrix sp.
AGGGGGTCGCCAGCGCAGGGCCAGGAGGCGTCTTCGACCTCGAAAGCTTCCACCGGCGCGGGCCTGGGCACGCCTTCGGCCAGCCTGGAGAGGACGCCGACGCAGGCCCGGTCTAGGGTGGCCTGATCGGGCCGGGTCAGTCCCATCCGGGCCCAGGCCGGTGATTCCGCCGAAAGCGGCGAGAAGGCTCCCAGCGCCAGGTCCCGGCGGAGGGGCCACGGGCTGCGGTTCCAGGCGTCCATCAGTGCCAGGATGCTCCCCGGCGCGGCGGGTACCGGCGGCAGGAGCCCGTTCTCCTTTCCCGCCATCACCAGCCGCAACCGGGCGGCCTGGGCCCGGACGGGATCGATCTTGCCGGCCTTCTGGAGGGCGTCGAGGAAGGCCTGGAGGGCGGGGGTGCTCTCGGTCCCGTTCAGCCGCGCCGTGGCGATGGACGCTTCCAGATGCAGATGCTTGGGCCAAGTGGCGACATCGGCAGCGCCGAGGCCGTCCAGCGCCATGAGCGCCTGCGGGCTCTTGAACCGGTTCAGGAAGAAGAGGGCCGTGAACCGCGCCTGGGGCGTGCGGGCGGCCTTCGCCTGTCCTTCCCAGGCTTCCGCCGTGGGATGGTCCAGCTCCGGCGGCAGCAAACCAGGGGCGCCCGGGGCGCCGATGCGCTGAAGGGTCCGTTCCAGCCGCACCCGGTCGGCCGGGGGCAGGGCGGCCTTTTCCGCTTCTGTGAAGGCCAGCGGCTGGCGGTCCCACTCGGCCCGGATGGCGTCCCGGACCGTGAACAGGGGGGGCTTCCCGAGCGCAGTGGCGGCCGCCAGCGCACAGAACAGCCATTTCTGGAAAGATGGAGGAAAGAGGTTCATGTTGGCTCGCAGAGGAACGGACATTCTACGGGAAGAGCTCAGGCGGCGCCTGGATGCCGGGTACCAGGGCCCCCACGAGGTATGGATCCGGTGGCCCCGGCAGCTGGGGGATGTGGTCTTCGCGCTGCCCTTCTTCGGCTCCCTCCAGGCGGCCTGGAACGCCGAGGCGGCGGCCCTGGGCGTGTCCCTGCGCTGGGTGGCGGTGGGCCATGCCATCGGCGCGGCGCTTTTCTCGGAGGCGGCGCCGGATTTCATCGCTGAATCCGTCATCGAGAGCGGGGGCGTCGGCAAGCCCGATCCCTGGCACCTGCTGCGGCGCTGGCGGGAGGCTCCACCGGTCTGCGTCATCAACCTGAGCCAGAGCGTCCGGCTGGCCCTGGGCGCCTGGATGGCCCGGGTGCCCATCCGGGGCGGGATCTCGGACAACCACCTGAGCCTGCTCTACACGCACCCCTTCAAGTACCGCGACCTGCCGATCCACCTCGCCCAGCGGTACGAGCCGCTGCTGGAGCAGCTCACCGGCCAGCGCTACCTCCAGTGGGTCCGGATCGGACGCCACAACCTCGGTGGAGGGCGGGGCCCCGAAATCCTCCGGGCCGCGGGGTGGGCGGGCGAGCCCTACATCACGCTGGCTTTCGGCACCCGCGGCCACGTCAAGCGCTGGTTCCCGGAGACGGGGACCTGGCCGGAGCTGGCGCGCCGCCTGTCTGAGGAAGGCTACCGCTGCGTCTGGCTGGGCGGCCCCGACGAGGTGGCCCTGGGGAAAGAAATCGCGGCCCTGGCACCGGGTTCCCTGGACCTGACGGGGAAGACGAGCCTTCCCGAGGCCTGCGCCATCCAGGAAGCGGCGGCGGGCCACGTGGCCATCGATACGGGACTGGCCCACACGGCGGCGGCCACGGGCCGGCCCACCCTCACCCTGATGGGCCACTCGCCGGAGCCCCTGATCGCGCCGGTGGGCCCCATGGCGGTGGCCATCCGGGGATCGGCGGTGGATTCCCACCGGGGCGAGAGCGAAGGTTTCGAGACCCACGGTTCCGTTGCCCACCGGGTGCATCCGGAGCGCGTGGTGGGGCTGCTCAAGGCCCTCATGGCCGAGGCCCGCGCGTGATTCCCGAAGGCGCCTACTGGGTGCGGATGCCCCGCTTCATCGGGGATGCGGTGATGATCCACCAGGCACTGGCTCCCGTCCGGAAGCTCGGTACGCCCCTTGTGGCCTGGGGTCCGGGGAATGTCATGGAGCTGTTCGAGGGCAGCGGCGCCTTTGCGGCCTGCGTGGCCGATCCGGCCCCCCCCGGGGCCCGGGACATGGCGAGGCTCCTGCGGACGTCCCGCGCCGCCGGAGTCATCAACCTGCCGCGGAGCTCACGGGCCCTGGTGGCGGCCTTCCTCGCCAGGACGCCGCTCCGGGTGGGGTGGAGCGAGGGCGGAGGCCGCCTGCTGGCCACGGCCCACCTCGGATTCAAGATGCAGGCCGGCCATCAGATCGGCCGGTACGGCGCGCTTCTGGCCAAGGCCTTCCCGGGCCTGCCGCCGGAAGATCCCGATCTGTTCCGGCCCCGCGGGGAAGCCTTCGATCAGGCCTTGGCCTTGAGGCAGGAGCTCGGCGTCGGGGCCCCCTATGTCGTGCTGGCCCTCGGCGCCAAGCACTGGAACAAGCGCCTGGGGACGGCCGTGATGGTGGACCTCCTGGACCGGCTGGAGGAGGGGGGGACGGCGGTCCTGGTGCTCGGCGGCCCGCAGGAGGAGGACCAGGCCCAGGGCCGGGAGATCCTGGCCCTCCGTCCCCGGGCCAAGGTGGCCTGCGGAAAGTCGTCCCTCAGCGCCAGCGCGGCGCTGGTGGCGGATGCCCTGGCGGTGGTGGGGAACGATTCATCGCTGTCGCACCTGGCGGCGGCCAGCGGCACCTTGGCCCTGGTGGCCTTCGGCCCGACCCTTCCCGGTGTCACCGCGCCCCGGGGGCCGAAGGCCCAGGTATTTCAGAAGGCGGGGCTGGATTGCCTCGGCTGCATGCGGTTCGATTGCCGGATCCAGACCCACGCCTGCATGCAGCAGATCGAAACGGAACCCATGCTGGCGGCGATCCGGGCCGCGCTGCGGGACGTCACCGCTGCATCAGCGCCATCAGCCGGTCCCGGAACGCGCTAGGACTCTGGCTTTCCCGCAGGGACGCCGAGGCGGCCTCCGGGAGGTCCCGGGCCTGCAGGATGGCCCGGGCCAGCCCGTCCGCTTCCACGTCCGGGGAAACGTAGACCGCCACCGGACCCAGCTCCGGAAAGCTGCCGATGTCCGACAGCACCAGGGGCCGGGCCATGCCCAGGAGCTGGCTGACCACACCGGAGGACTCCCCGTGGTTCGTGGGCCGGAGCTGCACGGCGACGTGGACCGAGGCCATGAGCGCCTCCAGCTGGCCGTCCGGGGGCGCATCGTGGACCTCCACCCAGGGGCGGCGGGAGGCGAGCCGGTGGCGGCTGGCGTACCGCCCCGCGCCGTAGCCCGCGAGGACCAGCCGCACGTCCCGGGACGAGGCCAGGCGGTCCATGGCCGCCACGAGGGTGGCAATGCTCTTTCCGGCGCTGAGGCCGCCGAAATGGCCCACCCTCAGGGGCGCTTCCCCGGGTTCCGGGCGGGGGCCGCTGGAAGGAGGCAGGGGGTGGAAGAGCACGTCGACCGGCAGGTCCAGGTCCCCGAGATCCTCCCGCACCTTCTGCGCGCAGTACTCGCTGTGGACGAGAATGCGCCGGGCGTGGCACAGCAGGACGAGGGGCCTGATGCCCCGGGGCGCCTCCGGACGCGGATCCCCGAACAGATCGTCCATGGACAGGGACTGTCCGGGATAGTGCTCACGGTAGAGGGCCATCACCGCGCGGGCATCCTCCTCGAACCACCCGTTCCAGAAGCGGATGGCCTGGGCTTCATGGAGGTGCAGCCAGACCTGCTCGCCCGGCGCCTGGGCGGCGGCCCGGAGGGCGGGCGCATGGTGGGGGCTGTTGCCGGCCTCCACGATCACGGCCTGGTAGAAGGACGGAGGATGGATCCGGCCCCAGCTCTGGATGGGGAAGAAGCGCTGGCGAGGCGCGCTCGCGGCACGGGCGAGCGCTTCGATGGGTTCCAGCGGAAGGGGGGCGTAGGCATCCAGCCGCCAGCGGGCATCCGCGAAAAAACGGGCGGCAAAGGAGGCCACCCCGTTGGGGGCGGGCGGAAGGATGGACAGCAGGGCCAGGCGGGGAAGCCCCGGATCCGGGATGGCGGCCTGCGCGGCGGCCCATGCCTCCAGGCGGGGATCGGGAGGCGCCGCATGGCGGCCCGCGAGCAGGCGCTTCAGGGACCGGGCCCAGGGCCGGAGCCGGGTCCGTTCGAAGGTTTTCATCCAGGACCGCAGGGACATGGCCATTCCTCAGAAGCGGGGAGCCCCTTTCAGGTGGGGCCTCGAAGGTCGCGGGAGGAGCGGCCTTGCGCTTGGGCCTTGAAATCCCGGTAGGCGGCCCACTCCAGCCAGGCCCGCCGGAAACGGAAACGGAAGAGATACTTCTGGAGCTGGTACGCGAACCGCCGCTGGTTCGCGCGCAGGTGCGCGGGAAAGAACTCCTGGATGAAGAACCAGCGGTTCCGGCGATTGTAATACTCGACCACCGCGCTGCGAAGCCCCGATGAAAGGGATTCCTCGTGCGCCACCACCACGCTGGGGGCGGATCCGAGCTTCTTCCCCTCGCGGCGCAGAAGCAGGGAGAAGGCCACATCCTCGTAGTACAGGAAGTAATGGGGCGGGATCCACCCCACCGCCGCAGCCTCCGGAACACGCATGAACATCGAGCAGCCGTTGATGAAGGAGAGGGGATCCTCGAGGCCGGAAGGATCCGTCACCACCTCGGTATGGAAGGTGGGCAGCACGAGGCGGCCCCCGAAGATCGTGCGGCGGCCGGCGGACACCGCCGTGCCCCAGAGGCTCACCTCGGGCTGGCGCCGGGCCTCCTCCACCAGGTCCCGGCTGGATCCCTCGACGAGCAGGGTGTCGTTGTTCAGCACCCAGGCGAAGGGCACGCGGTGGCGGGCCAGGTAGGCCAGGCCCACGTTGTTGCCGCCGGCGTAGCCGAGGTTCTCCGGAACCTCCATCAGGCCGATCTGGCCTGGATCCGGAAGGACATCCGCATCTGGCGACCATTTCCGGCAGGGGATGCCGTGGCTCGCCAGGAGCGCCTCCACGGAACCTTGGGCGGCCCGGGCGTCATTCTCGATCCACAGGATCCGGGTGCCGTCGCCTTCCCGGGCCCGGAGGCTCTGGATGCACGCAAGGGTGGAACCGGGCTGGTGATAGTTCAGCACGAGGATTCCGACCACGGGCGCGGCGCTGGCTGGATCGGCCCCTGTCATCGATGCTCCGTGCCGGTCTTCGGCGATGTCCTAGCCATAAACGCGAAACTCTC
>JAMPXL010000109.1 GCA_023701165.1 Geothrix sp.
ATGGCCGGGTCCGGGCGGAAGGGGCCGAGGCTCCGACGCCATCGGCCCTGGGCCGGGCTGCGGACCAGGCGGGACTTTCCTCGCGCGCTCAAGAACTGGAGGCCTTCCTCCGGCAGAACCCGGATCGCCTGGATGCCCGGGCGGCTCTGATCCAGATCCACCTCGCGGTGGCCAACCGCAGGACCCGGAAGGCCCTGGGAGCCACCGAGGCGAAACCCGGGGATACGCCGGGCCCGACGCCCGTGAAGCCGCTCGCGCCCGAGGTGGACCTGGCCATCTGGGCCGCCGCCGCCCATCAGCTGGACGTCATCCTTCGGGAAACGGGCGGATCCTATCTGGGTGGTGCGCAGGGGTTCATGCTCAGCATGTGGATCAGGAGATCCGCGGCAGAGCATTCCCTGTCCATGGTGGCCGTGCTGAACCGGCACCGGGGGGCCCTGGAGGAAACCCTGCGGCGGCAGCCAGAGAATTCGGAGGTCTGGCAGCTTTGGATCGTGGCCTCCCAGAAGTGCGGTGGATGGCCCCTCCAGCCCCTGCTGGCGACCATTGCGCCGATGCCGGGCGCGTCGGCGGGGCAGTGGCCGCCCTGGAGCATCCTCGAGGAGTATCTGAAAGACGCCAAGTCCCGCGGCGAGTGGGTGACGATCCGGGAGGTCCTGGAGCCCCGCTGGTCTGAGTTCCGAGACAGCATGCTGGATGGCCGGGGGAATATGGGGGGGGATGCCTTTCCCTGGGATTGGATCCTCGGTCCCCTGGTGGAAGCGCAGGTTTCCCAGGGGGACATCGGGGCCGCGGACCAGGTGCTGAGCGAGGCGGCCGAGGTGATCAGCTGGCCCGGCCTGCCCGCCAAGGCCCGGGACCTGGCCACGCGCCTGAAGCGTCCCGACCTCGCGGCCCGCTGGGGCGCCCTCACGCCGAAGGGCCGATGAACCTCGTTCCGACCCGCATCCAGCTGAACCGCCCGCTGCCGCCCCTCACCTACCTGGCCCCGGAGGGGCTGCCCGCAGGTGTCCGGGTCCGGGTGCGGGTGCGGAACAGCCTGGCGGTGGGGCTGGCCATGGGGCCCGACCCCACGCCGCCGGCGGCGAAGCTGCGGCCCGTGGATGCGGTCATCGATCCCTTTCCCATGCTGCCGCCCAAGTTGGTGGAATTGCAGGCCTTCGCCGCCCGCTACTACGGCTGCCTGGAGGCCCACCTGCTGCCCCTGAGCCTGCCCCAGGCCCTGCTGCCCCACTGGGAGGCCGATGAGGATGGACAGCCGCTGTCCTTCCATCGGGATCGCGGTGCCTGGCAGGTGCTCGCCGATCTGGGCGAAGCCTGGCATCGGGACCCGTCCCTCCTGCCCACGCTGCTGCACCGGACGGCCCTGCGCGGGGCCGGCTTCACCGAAGTGCGCCTCACGGGGGCGCCCCATCCGCCCCGGGTGACGCCTTCCCAGGCCAAGGTCCTGCTCGCGCTGGAAGATGCCGGCGGCGCCCTCATGGAGCCCGAACTGCTGGAGGCGGCGGGCGTGGGCGCCTCGGTGCTGGGCACCCTGGAGAAGCGGGGCCTCGTGGCCCGCATGAAGCGGGTGGATCTGCTGGGCCAGCGGCGCGAGGCGGGCGTGGACCGGACCGTCATCCTGAACGAGGAGCAGCGGACGGCCCTGGAGTTGGTGGTTCCCGGGGCCTTTGGCGTCCATCTGCTCCATGGCGTCACGGGGTCCGGCAAGACCGAGGTCTACCTGGCCTTGGCTGAGCGTGTGCTGGCGGCGGGCCGCCGGGTGCTGTGGCTGGTACCGGAGATTGGCCTCACGGCCCGCCTGCTGGACCGGCTGGAGGCCCGCTTCCCCGGCCGGGTCGCCGTGGGCCATGCGGGGCTCAATGCCGGCGAGAAGCATGGCGATGTGGTGCGGCTGCTCTTCAACGGGGCCGACCTCTTCGTGGGGGTCCGGAACGCGGTGCTGGCGCCGCTGCGCGACATCGGCCTCATCGTGGTGGATGAAGAACACGAGGGCTCCTACAAGTCGGAGGAGCACCCCCGCATCCACGCCCGGGACCTGGCCATCAAGCGGGCCCAGCTCGAGGGCTGTCCCATCGTGCTGGGCAGCGCCACGCCCAGCCTGGAGAGCTGGCAGGCGGCCCAAAGCGGCCGCTACCGGCTGCTCCAGCTGAAGCAGCGGCCCGCGGGCATCACCCTTCCCACCGTGGAGATCGTCGACCTGCGGGATGCCTACCGCCAGCTGCGCCGGAAGGTGATCCTGGCGCCACCCCTGATGCAGGCCCTGTCGGAGACGCTGGCGCGGCGCGAACAGGCGCTCCTGCTGCTGAACCGCCGGGGCTACGAGAACTTCTGGATGTGCCGGGCCTGCGGGAAGACGCTGGGATGCCCGCACTGCGCCATTTCACTCACCTACCACCGGGGCGACTTCCGCCTCCGCTGCCACCTCTGCGGCCACGAGACCGTGCCGCCGGAAGCCTGCCCCGACTGCGGCGCCGACCACCTGCGCGGCGTGGGCGAAGGGACCGAACAGGTGGAAGAGCACCTGAACCAGCTCTTTCCAACAGCCCGCATACTCCGGTTGGACCGCGACACCACGCGCCGCCGGGGCTCGTTTGAAGCCGGACTATTGGCGGCCGAGTCCGGCGAGGTGGACATCCTGGTGGGCACCCAGATGCTGGCCAAGGGCCACACCTTCCCCAAGCTCACGCTCGTGGGCGTGCTCAACGCGGACCAGGGCCTGAAGGTGGCGGATTTCCGCGCATCGGAACGCACCTTCCAGCTGCTCACCCAGGTGGCGGGTCGCGCGGGCCGGGCCGAGTTGGCGGGCCGGGTGATCCTCCAGACCTATTCGCCGGAGCACCCCGCCATCACCTTCGCCCTGGCCCAGGATTTCGAGGGCTTCGCCGCCTCGGAGCTGCCCTTCCGCGAGGGGCTGGGCTACCCGCCCTTCACGGCGCTCTCCCTCTACCGGGCTGAGGCCGAGAGCCCCCAGGAGGCCCGTGAGGCCCTGGAGCGCTTCCGGCAGCGGCTGTCGGTCCCGGGTCTGCGCGTGCTCGGCCCCCTGGAGGCCCCGGTGCCGAGGATCCGGGACCGCTGGCGCATGCACCTGCTGCTCAAGGGCGGCCGGGGCGCCCTGGGTGAAGTGCTGAACCGCCACCCCCTGGATTCCGCAGGCCCCATCAGCCTGGATCGGGACCCCATGCAGTTCGGATGATGGATAAAAAATGATCATTTTTGAAAAACATCGAAAGGACAGATCCTTTCTTGATTGATCATGTGTTGAAACTAGAATTGTTATAAATCATCGCGATTCTGCCTCCGCCTGTCCGACCCTTTTCCTGAACCGAGGTGAGCATGCACGTCCTGCGTCGCGACTCCGGCTACACAATGATCGAACTCCTGGTGGTGCTGGCCATTGTCGGCATCCTCGCCTATGCCGGCGTGGGGCTGTTCATAGAACGACCCACCGTGGCCGTCCGGGGGGCCACCAACGATGTCTACGGTGTGCTCCGGGCGGCCCAGACCCTGGCGCGTAATTCCGGGCGGCGGGTGGCTCTGCAGACCAGTGGCACCGAGGCCGGGCGGAATCTCAGACTCGAGTACGGGTTCTACGTCCAACTGGCCGACGGCACCGACGACATGACCAAGGGGCCCGGCGCCACCGCCGCCAATCCAGTCCTGGGAACCCTGACCCTGGACCCCACCGTCAGCCGCTCCGCCCAGGTCGGTGATGCCGCCACGGGCCAGTTGGCCTCCATCCTTCCGAACCCGGCCCCGGCCAGCGACCCCACCCTGTCCAAGCTTCAGGGATCGACCTTCTGGTCCAGTTCGGCCAACAACCTCTTCCAGGGCGGGTCCACGGCTTCGACGGCGGTGTTCTTCCAGCCGGACGGCTTGCCCAGTCAGGATTTCTATGTCCCTGTCGTGGGCGTGCGCAGCGGTGTGGTGAGCAGCGACCTTCCCGTGGGGATCATCCTGGGTTCCCAGACCAACGGCCTGCTGGCCTTCCTCAAGGCGAAGAGCAACGATCCCGCCAAGCCCTGGAGTCGCCAATGATCCGCCCCCTCCGCCGGGACGCCGGCTTCTCGCTCATCGAGTTCCTCATGACTGCGGTCATCCTGGGCATCGGCCTGCTGGGACTGGCCGCCCTCACCACCACGGCCATGCGCAGCTACGGAGGCAGCCGGACCCGTGATACGGCCATCGCCCTTTCCGGCAGCGTGCTCGACCAGCTGGCTCTGGATGGCCGCATCAGCGCTCAGATGCGGAGTTCCGGTGGCGCCGTGCCCGCCACGGCGCTGGTGGCCAATGCCGCAGACGGGGCGGCGAACACCTATGCGGATCCCGCCACCACCTGGACCACCTTCGACCTTCAGGGACAGCCCAGCCAGACCGCGCCGATCTTCAACATCACGTGGGTGCGCCGGGCGGCCAAGGGGCTCGTCCCTACGGCGTCGAGCCTGTCCGCGGCCTCAGAGGTGGTCGTGAATGTCCAGTGGTCCGAGGAGATCAAGAACGCCGCCACCGGCACCACCGCACTTGAACCTCGCTACATCAGCACCAGCCGCGTCATCCGCTACTGAGGTCGCCATGTCCCCGTTCAGAAAAGCGTCCGATCCGACTCGAGGCTTCTCCCTGGTGGAGCTCTTGGTGGCTCTCGTCTTCATCTCCCTGCTGATGGCCGGGATGCTGCGGGTTTTCGGATCCGCCATCCAGGGATTCGCCACGGCCAACGAGACCATGAAGGCCCAGCGGGACAACCGGTGGGCCCTCCAGGCCCTCCAGGATGACCTCCAGTCCGCCGGCTATTTCTTCCCCATCCGCCCCGTGGCGGGTGGCATCGACAATGTGAACACCGCCAACCAGAACCCGCTGATGGTGCTTCCCGGGAGGACGGTGACGAACAAGTTCATCGCCGACCCCAACAACCCGGCGGCCACGCCTTCGGACGAGATCCTGACCTTCGATGAATTCCAGTTCGTGACGGACCAGCTCCTGCCCATCAGCGCCCGGCTTGCCGCCACGCCTTCGGATCCCAACTCACTCACCATCACGGCGACGCTGGGAGACCTCTCCCTGGTCCGGGCCGGGGATTTCGCCGTGATCCTCGATCCTGCCCATGAAGTGGTAACGGTTGGGGGTGGCCCCTATTCCGGCACCACCGCCACCATCGCGCTCAATGCCGCGGCCATCCAGGACCAGAGCACTGGCGCCTTCCTGGGGGCTTTCGGCAACCTCAAAAGCCTTACCCACCAGGCTGGGGCGGAAGTGATGTTCATCCGCCC
>JAMPXL010000110.1 GCA_023701165.1 Geothrix sp.
ACGGTGCCCGGCAGGTCGGCCCGCTCGCGCCGCTCGGTCAGGATCCGGCCGGTGGCCTCCTCCACCTCCAGATCGCCTTCGTACATCAGGGGGTCCGCGTCCACGGGCTCGAACCGCAACGACCGGCGCCCCGGCCCCGCCGCCCCGCCATCCCGGTAGCGGTAGCGCTCGGTCATGCCCAGGGCCACAGGCAATGACATGGACTGGCGGCTTTCGATGAGGGGCAGCTGCACCTCGCCATCAAGCTTGGCGGTGACGCCGTTGAACCGCACGGCCTTCTGCAGCAGTTCCGGCCACTCACCAGCCTGCTCGAAGTAGCCGAAGCTGAAGCCCAGGTCGCCGCCCCGCCCCCGGGCCCCCTGGATGTGCAGATCCAGCTCCGCCCTGGCCTGGACGGTCCGCGCCGCCGCCCGGGACCGCAGCTGGGCCGCCCGCACTTTGGCCAGGAGGGCACCCACGTCGTAGCTGTCGGCGGCGCTCACGGCCACCTCGGTGCGGTCCTTGGGCAGGGGCGCCGGGGACCAGGCACCGCCCGCGAAGGTCCAGCGCTGGGCGGCCCCGGCCCGGTTCCGCAGGGTCAGGTCCCCCAGTCCCCCCTCCACCTCCGTGAATCCCGCCGGCAGGGTCTCGGCCAGCCGCGCGGCGGGGCCCTGGCCCGGCACCACCACCCGGCCCCCATCCCCCATGAGGACCGAGACCAGGGCGCCGGGATCCGAGGGCAGCCAGAGGGTCCAGGGACGCCCCGGGAACGAATCCTGGGCCCGGGTCAGCTGGCCCCGCCAGGCCGCGGCATCCAGGTTCAGGTCTGCGGGCACCAGGGCGCCCCCATCCACGGCGCCCCAGGCCGTTTCATCCAGGACCGGCGCGGCCTGGGGATCGAAGGCCACGTAGACCCGCTGGGCGGGGGCCTGGGCCTTCAGCGCCTGGGCGGCCGCCAGCAGCAGCGGAACCCTCCCCTCGCCCGAAGGCAGGCGGAGCCGCACGGAGGGTGCGCCACCCAGGCCCGCCACCAGGGGGCTCCACCGCTGCCGGACCGCCTCCACCTGGGCGGCATCCCGGTTGTCCTTCGGCACCAGCAGGGCGCCGTCCACCGCCCGGAGGTCCAGGACCGCCGGTTCCGGAACACCGCTGCGCAGGGGGCCAGGGGCAGGAGCCTGGGCCGCGAGGGCGAGCGCCAGGACGGGCAGCACGAACAACGGATGACGCGACACGAAGCCTCCGGGACTTCCCCGAGGCTAACCGGTCGAGGGGGGAGCCTCCAGACTCCAGCCTCCAGCCTCTCTTTATTCGTTATCCTCAAAGCTTCCAGGTGCCCATGCGATTCACGGTCCGGCTCACCCATTCCAACGGCGAAGTCCTCACCCGGGACTTCGAGGCGGAGAACGCCGACACCCTGAGGGCCCGCGTGCTGGCCGAAGGCGGGTTCCCCCTGGAGATCACCCGCACGGACACGGCGTTCCGCAGCCGCGCGCAGCTGAAGGCCGAATCCCTGGTGCTCTTCAACCAGGAGCTGCTGGCCCTGCTGAAGGCCGGCATCCCCCTGCTCCAGTCCCTGGAGCTGCTCGTGGGCCACGGCAAGGACCCCCAGCTGCGCCGCAGCCTTGCCCAGGTGGTGGAGCTGGTGCGCGAGGGCATGTCCTTCTCGGACGCCCTGGAGCAGGCCGGGACCTTCCCGCCGGTCTACCGCAGCAACGTCGTGGCAGGGGAACGCAGCGGCACCATGCCGGAGGTGCTGGCCCGGTGGCTGTCCTTCCAGAAATTCGCCCAGCACAGCCGCCGCCGCATCACCGAGGCCCTCTTCTACCCCGCCTTCCTGGTGCTGGTGCTGATCCTCGCCCTGGGCGTGATCTTCAACGTGGTGCTGCCGCGCTTCGCGGAGTTCTACGCCGGCGGCGACATCGACATGCCCTTCTTCACCAAGCTCCTGCTGGGCATGGGCAAGGCCATCAGCTCCACCCTCTGGCTCCAGGGCGCGGCCATCATCGGCCTGGCCGTGTTCGCCCGCTGGATGGTGGCCTCCGAGGCCGGACGCAAGCTGGCGGAGCGCCTGCTGCTGATGCTGCCCAAGGTCGGCACGCTCTACCGCATGTACCACTCCAGCGTCTTCTCCCGGACCCTGGGCGTGCTGCTGTCCGGCGGCCTGCCCGTGGTGCAGGCCCTGGAGGTGGTGCAGCGCACCAGCCCCAGCGAGCGCATGAAGGCCGGTCTGCTCACCGTGACCGAGAAGGTGCGCGCGGGCAGCAGCCTGAACCTGGCCCTGGAGCAGGCCAAGCTGCTGGATCCCCTGGCCACCGAGATGGTCCGCGTGGGTGAGCAGAGCAGCGCCCTGCCCGAGATGCTCGACCATGTGGCCGACTTCTTCGATCAGGAAGTGGAGAAGGCCACCACCGCCGTCACCAGCCTCATCGGCCCCGTGCTCATCCTCTTCATGGGCGTGGTCGTCCTCGCCCTCCTGCTGGCCATCTACGTGCCCCTCTTCAACGCCAGCAGCGTGGTGCGATGAGTGTCCTCCGGGGGTTCTCCCGGCGACGCATGCGTCGCCGGGATCCGATGGGCACGCTTCGCGAACACCCCCGGGCCCCCGCGCGGATCCTCGGCGGAGCCGGGGATCCGCTTTCTCATCCTAGCGATACCGCTTCTTCAGCCACTTCTGAGGATCCTGGGGCTGGGCCTGGTGGCGGATCTCGAAGCCCAGGCGGGGGCCATCCACCGTGTCGCCCACGGCACCCACGGGCTCGCCGGCCTTGAGCACCTGGCCCTTGGCCACCTGGAGGCCCAGGAGGTGGGTGTAGAGGCTGAACCACCCGGCGCCGTGGTCCAGGATCACCACGGGCCCGTAGCTCTGGTAGTAGTCCGCGAAGGCCACCTTGCCGTCGGCGACGGCGGCCACGGGGGCGCCGCCGGCGGCCGCGATGAGCAGGCCGCTCTGCACGGTCCTGGTGCGGAAGCGCGGATGCAGGTGCTCGCCGAAGCCCTGGGCCAGGGTGCCCTCCACGGGCTGGGGCAGGCCGCCCTGCAGGGAGGCGAAGCTCACGGCGGCCTCGAAGGCCTCGCCCTTGGGCTTGCCCAGCAGGCCCGCCAGCAGGCGCTCCAGCTGGACCGCCTCCTCTGCCAGCTCGGACTGGGCCTGCTTCTGGGCGGTCTCGTCCTTCTGGAGCCCGTCGAGGAAGCCGTTGAGCTTTTCCTCCTGGAGCCGGAGCGCGGCCTGGAGCTGGGCGGCCTCCCGCTCTTCGGAAGCCAGGCGCGCCAGCACCTCCTTGAGGGCCTTCTCCTTGGCCGCCAGGTCCCCCTGGAGCCGGTGGATCTGGTCCAGGCGCTTGCGTTCCTGCAGGCGCGCCCAGGCCAGCATGCGGCCCCGCACGAGCCAGGCCTCCAGGTCCTTGAAAGTGGCGTACATGCCCAGGTCCCCCCAGGGCCCCAGGGCCTGCATCCAGCGCACCTGCTTGCGGAGCCCCCCCTGGAGCTTCAGCACCTCGCCCTGGATGCGCGCCTGCTCGCGGCTGATGACCTGGACCTCGCTCTGGGCCTGGTCCCGCCGCAGCCGGGCGCCTTCCACCTGGGCCTTGGCCCGGTCCCGTTGCAGTGAGATGCCCTGGATCTCCACCAGCACACCCTTGCGCCGCTTCTTCAGGGCCGCCAGCTGCTGGTCCACCTGCCCCAGCCGCCCCTGGATGGCTGCGAGCTTCTGGCGCAGCGCCGCCGGATCCTGGGCCGTCTGGCCCAGCAGGATCACCGGGAGGATGAAGCTCAGACCGCGGCGCACCCGGCTATTTCCGTCCACCACCCGGCGGCAGCAGCATGGCCAGGGCTCCCAGCAGCAGCGGGCCGCCGATGGACAGGGGCAGCGCCAGCGGCGAGAAGGGGTCCGAGGGCAGCTGGGCCATGGGCAGCAGGCGGACGACGACCTCCAGCGCCTTCACCTGCCCGGCGCTCCAGCCCAGGTCCTGCCCGAAGTCCAGGAAGAAGCTCAGCCGTGGGCCCAGCTCGCGGAGCAGCAGGGTGATGAGCAGCGCCAGGCCCGCGCTGGATTTCAGCAGCCGTGACAGCAGCACGGCCCACAGCAGCATCTGGAGGCCCAGGAGCAGGCCATGCAGGTCCGCCCGCAGCAGTTCCGGCGGCCAGGCCTCTCCCAGCAGGCGCCAGCTCAGCACCCACACGGGGATCAGGGCCACCTGGGACAGGAACAGCCCGTGGACGAAGCCCAGGCCCGTGCCCGCGAAGAAGCCCTTGAGGCGCTCGCCGCGGGCCGCCGCGGCGGTCCACTGGCTCACGGGGACAAAGGCCCCCAGCAGCAGCACCAGGGACACCACCCAGTACATCACCCCCTGGATGCTGCCCAGCACATAGGCCCGCAGCGAATCCGCCCCCAGGGGCACCTGGGTGCCGAAGACCACCAGCTGCGAACCATCCGCCCCCTGCTCGCCCCGGACGCCCATGAGCACCAGCCCCGCGAGGAACAGGCAGAGCAGCGTCCAGCCGATGCGCAGCTTCGAACTACCGAAACGGTCCATGAGGGCTCCAGGCGATGACCAGGTTCCAGTCTACAGGCTGGCGCCCCCTACCGCCCCGCCACCGCCCGCAGCAGGTGCGCCTTCACGTCCGCCAGGCGCTCGGGCAGCACCGCCACGAAGACGGTGTCATCGCCCGCCAGGGTGCCCATCTGGCCGGGAACGGGGTCCGCGTCCACGCTGAGCCCCAGGGCCTGGGCGAAGCCCGGCGCAGTGCGGAGCACCAGCAGGTTGGGCGGAACTTCGGCGATGGACACGTCCGGCAGGATCTGGGCCGTGCCCTCCACCCGGCGGTAGCGGCCCTGGACCTTCTGCACCCCCAGGCGCTTCAGGCGGCGGGAGAGGGTGGACTGGGTGAGCTCGTGGCCTTCGGCCGACAGGCGATCCAGCAGATCCGTCTGGTCGGCGATGGGATGGGACTCCAGCAACTGGAGGATGAGGGGATCCAAGTCCATGCATGGATATTGCATTAATTTGCATGGATCAACAAGGCGTTTTCAAAAAAATGGCTATTTTGATGAAATTTAACTTGATGCGCGCTGTTCAAGCTGTGCATATTATGCAATCGATTGCATGGATATGCATCACCATGCACGCATATGCACAGGACTTCCGCATGACCGCGACCCTTCCCGTCCCCGCCCTGCTCCCCACCTACGCGCCCTATCCCTTCCCGTTGGTGAAGGGCGAGGGCGACCGGGTCTTCGATGACCGGGGCCAGGCCTGGTGGGACTTCTACGGGGGCCACTGCGTGTGC
>JAMPXL010000111.1 GCA_023701165.1 Geothrix sp.
AGATCGATGCCCTTGTGAGCGCCTCCGAGAAATTCCCGTAGATCTTGCTGGCGCACATCCCACCGCGGCCGGTTTAGGCGCAGCGTTGAACAAGCGTCCCGGTCGATCTCCACCAAGGCATCGTGGCCAAAACCGGCGGCTTCGAGGCCGAGCGCCTGCCCGCCAGCCCCTGCGCAAAGTTCAAGTGAAGCGAAGTCCGGCATGGTTCACCCTGTTGGTCTAGGAGGCCTGCGATGGCCGACAGCGTTTCACCTGGAAAGCGCAGCTGGATCATGGCTCAGATCAAAGGAAAGGATACCTTGCCAGAGCTGGCTGTGCGCAGCATGGCCCATCGCATGGGTTTCCGCTTCCGGTTGCACTCGGCCGGGCTGCCGGGAAAGCCTGACCTGGTGTTTCCACGGTTGGGCAGGGTGGTTTTCGTCCACGGCTGTTTCTGGCACGGCCACCGGTGCCGGGAAGGCCGCAGGGTCCCGAAGAGCAACCAATCGTATTGGATCAGCAAAATCGCCGCCAACAAAGCCCGGGATGCCCGGACACGGAGAAAGCTGCGCAGAGCCGGCTGGTCTGTCTTGGTCGTCTGGGAGTGCCAGCTGAAAGCTCCCAACCGGCTCCAGCCAAAGCTTTGGGCCTTTCTTTCCGCCCCGGCCTAGCACCCCTTCCCGTCGATCTTGTCCACCCGTCCCTGGTGGCGTCCGCCTTCAAAAGGTGTGTCCAGGAACAATTTCAGGTAGTATTCCGCCTTGAGCGGATCCGTCAGCCGCTGGCCGAAAGCGATGGCGTTCGCGTCATTGTGCTGCCGAGCCAGTGCCGCGTGCTCAGGGGAGGTCACTAGCGCGCAGCGGATGCCGGCATGGCGATTGGCCGCCATGCTGATGCCGATGCCGGATCCGCAGACCAGCACCAGGCGCTCCCATTGATCCCGGCCCTCCGCCGCCCGATGCGCGAAATCCGGATAGTCCACCGAGGCCGACCCGTCCGTGCCGAAATCCACCACGTCATGTCCCTGCCCCTGCGCCCAGGCCTTGAGCCGCTCTTTCAGGTCGAACCCCGCATGATCGCTTGCAAATCCGAGTCTCATCCCTCAGCCCCTTCGTCCACAGCCTGCTTCCTACAGCCTACAACCCCTTCATGCTGAACCCCTTCCTCCAGTACCGTCCCCAGGACCGCGGCTTCCTGCTCTGCATGCCCGAGGCGGTGGAACCTGCCGAGTGGGCCCGCGCCCTGCGCACCCTGCCCGGCGAGATGCAGGGCCGCGAGCGCCTCACGCCCGCCAAGGCCCAGATCTTCCTGCCGGACGCCACCCTGGTGGAGATGCACGCCGTGCCCCTTCGCTGGCAGCGGGCCTACCCCTGGCTGTCCTCCCTGGCCCTGAATCCCGGGAACGCCGGCCCCACCCTGCGCTACTGGGCCGCGGCGCTGCGGATGCTCCAGTCCCTGGTGGTGCGCGGCGCCCTGCTGCCCCAGCTCGACACCCGGGGGAACCCCTGGAAGGCCCGCTGGGGCGTGAGCCTCACCAGCCCCTCGGACCGCTCGGCCCTGCGGCAACTGGCGGAGGCCATGCCGCCCGCCACCATGGCCTTCCCCGAAAACGACACCTGGGCCTTCACCAAGACCCTGGCCCTGGGCGAACTGGACGCCTTCGACATCGAGGACGACCTGGCCATGCCGCCCTCGGTGGACACGGTGCTGAGCTCCTTCCTGGAGGACGGCGCCGATTTCATCATGCGGTTCGTGGCCGGGGGGCTGCGGGCGGGCGACGATCCGCGCCTGGGCCTCATCCACCGGCTGCGGGGCCACAAGCGGGACCGCCTGCCCTGGGATGAGCGCATCATGGTGGCCCTCTCCCACCAGCTGCCGGAATTCCCCACCATCGGCATCACCGAGCGCACCCTGGGCGAGCAGCTGGCCCAGTGGAGCGAGGGCGCCCGCCCCCAGTGGATGCGGCCCAGCCTGCGCCTGGAGGCCCCCGCCGTCCCCGCCGCCAGCCAGACCGTGCAGGACGCCGACCGCCTGGCGGAGGAAGGCTGGATCCTCAAGGTGGGCCTGGAAACCGAGGCCGGTACCGATATCGGCGTGGCGAAACTGTGGGAGCCCTCCACCGAGCCGGAGGTCCTGCAGGCCCGCCAGGTGCTGCTCCGCGGCCTGGCCCGCGCCGTGCCCTTCTTCCCCGCCCTGGACCGGGCCCTGTCGGGTCAGCGCCCGGAGGACCTGGTGTTGCGCCCCACGGAGGCCTGGGCCTTCCTCACCCGCGGCGCGGCCCAGCTGAAAGAGGCGGGCTTCCTCGTCCACATCCCCGAGGCCCTGGCCGACTTCGGCGGCGCCAAGCGCTTGCGCGCCAAGGTGCGCCTGGGGGCCCGGAGCGTCATCGACTCCATTTCGGAGACCCAGGCCGGGCTCGACGGCACCGTGAGCGCCGACTGGTCCCTCATGCTGGGCGACGACGCCCTGAGCGTGGAGGACTTCGCCCAGATGGCGAGCCTCAAGCACCCGCTGGTGGCCTGGAAGGGCAAGTGGGTGGCCCTGGACCCCGAGACCCTCAAGCAGATCCAGACCGTCATCCAGGCCAGCCGCGGCGCGGGGTTCGAAAGCATGACCAAGGGCGAGGCCCTGGCCGCCGCCCTCACGGGCACCGCCCGCATCCCCGGCGTGAGCGAGGCCATCGAAGTCGAGGTCGCCGGCGACTTCGGCGCCGCCCTCGAGGATCTGAAAGTCCTCCCCGACAAGCCCATCACCCAGCCCGCCAGCTTCCAGGGCCAGCTGCGCCCCTACCAGCTGCGCGGCCTGGCCTGGCTGGAGGGCCTGTCCCGCCTGGGCCTGGGCGGCATCCTCGCCGACGACATGGGCCTGGGCAAGACCATCCAGGTGCTGGCCCTGCTGCTGCACCGGCAGGAGCAGAGCCACCAGCACGGCCCGGCCACCCTGCTGGTCTGCCCCACGTCGCTGCTGGGCAACTGGGAGCGCGAGCTGGCCAAGTTCGCCCCCAGCCTGCCGGTCTTCGTGCACCACGGCAACAACCGCGACCGCCTGCCCGCCACCTTCAAGCCCCACACCCTGGTGCTCACCACCTACGGCGTGGTGCGCCGCGAGGCGGACACCTTCGCCATCCATCCCTGGGGCATGGTGGTGGTGGACGAGGCCCAGGCCATCAAGAACGCGGGCTCCGCCCAGGCCAGGGCCATCCGCAAGCTGCGCGGCAACTTCCGTCTCGCCCTCACGGGCACGCCCATCGAGAACCGCCTCACGGAGCTGTGGGCCATCATGAGCGCGGGGCTGCCCGGCTACCTGGGCAGCGAATCCCAGTTCAAGGAGCGCTTCGCCACGCCCATCGAGAAGTACCGCGATCCCGATGCCGCCAACGAGCTGCGCCAGCGCATCGGCCCCTTCATCCTGCGCCGCCTCAAGAGCGACAAGAGCATCATCCAGGACCTGCCCGAGAAGAACGAGATGAAGGTCTTCACCACGCTGAGCCGCGAGCAGGCCGAGCTGTACCAGTACCGCGTCGAGAAGATGGACGAGGAGCTGGACGCCGTCAGCGGCATCGAGCGCCGCGGCCGCATCCTCGCCCTGCTCACGCACCTCAAGCAGATCTGCAACCACCCCAGCCAGTTCCTGAAGGCCCAGGGCCCCTACCGCGGCCGCAGCGGCAAGCTGGACCGCCTCACCGAGATGCTGGAGGAAGTGGTCGAAGCCGGGGAGCGCGCCATCGTCTTCACCCAGTTCAAGGAGATGGGCGACCGCCTGCAGGTGCACCTCCAGGAGGCCCTGGGCTTCGAGCCGCCCTTCCTCCACGGCGGCACTTCGCGCGAAGGCCGGGACGAGCTGGTGCGCAGCTTCCAGGAGGATCCCGATTCCGCGCCGGTGCTGCTGCTCAGCCTCAAGGCCGGCGGCGTGGGCCTCAACCTCACGGCGGCCACCCACGTCTTCCACTTCGACCGCTGGTGGAACCCCGCGGTCGAAGACCAGGCCACGGACCGCACCTACCGCATCGGCCAGACCAAGAACGTGCAGGTGCACAAGCTGGTCACCATCGGCACGCTGGAGGAGAAGATCGACGCCCTGCTGGAGTCCAAGCGCGACCTCGCGGACCGCGTGGTGGGCACCGGCGAAGGCTGGCTCACCGAGCTGGATGACGAGGCCCTGCGCCGCCTGGTGGCCCTGGACCCCGATGCCGAAGTGCTGGATACGGAGGAGAACGGCGACGACTCTGGTCCCCATCCCGTCTACCGCCAGGCCAGGGAGGTGGCGCCATGATCAGCCACACCGACCGCTTCGGCGCCACCTGGTGGGGCCGCCTCTGGATCAACGGCCTCGAAAAGCTCGGGGACGACTACGAGAACCGCCTGCCCCGCGGCAAGAAGTACGCGGAGGACGGCCACGTGTCGCACTTCGGCGTGCAGCCCGGCGAGATCCAGGCCCGCGTCCATGGCCGCAAGACCTACAACGTGACCCTGGGCCTGCCCGCCCTCACCCCGGCCCAGTGGGACAAGGCGCTGGCCCGCATCGCCCAGGAGAGCCGCTTCGTGGCCTCCCTGCTGGCGGGCGAGATGCCTCAGGGCCTGGACGAGACCTTCCGCGAAGCAGGCGCCAGCCTCTATCCGCGGGTCCCCAAGGAGCTGCAGACCCACTGCGACTGCCCCGACTGGGCCAACCCCTGCAAGCACGTGGCCGCCGTGTGCTACGTGATGGCCGAGGCCCTGGACCGGGACCCCTGGCTGCTCTTCGACCTGCGCGGCAAGACCCGCGACGAGGTGATGCAGGCCCTCCAGTCCGCGCTGGAAGCCGCCGCCGTGGCCGCCCCCAAGAAGCGCGGCCGGCCCCCCAAGAAACAGCAGACGGTGGCGGATCTTCTCAAGCGGGAGCAGGCCCAGCCCGAGCCCTGGCGCCGGCTGCCGGACGAGGCCTACGACGCCCTGCCCATGCCCCTTCCCGAGATCAGCATCCCCCGCGTGATCCCGCCGGATCCCTCGGTGTTCACCCAGCTGGGGCCCCTGCCCCATGCCCGCATCGAGACCAGCCTCTGCCTGGCCGCCCTCATGCACCGCACGGCCCAGTGGGTGCTCCAGCAGATCGAGGAGGGTCCCCGCCGCCTCGATGACGGCGAAGGCGAAGGGGAATTCGAGCAGCCCGCCTCACCCTTCGACACCCCCATGCCCCCCGCCGCCAAGCCCGGCCGCAACTGGCGCCACAAGAAGCGGCGCTGGGGCAAGAAGAACGTCCAGTAACCGGTTCCAGGAGTTCCCATGCGCACCATCAGCACCCC
>JAMPXL010000112.1 GCA_023701165.1 Geothrix sp.
AGCGACCCGGAACGGGCGGCACCCGGGGTTGTCCACAGACCGCCGCAGATCAATAAGTGACGGCCGGGTCCATAAAACGGTCATCAGGGTCTTATGGATAGAATGGGCCCTTTGCGAGTCCCCATGCCCAAGTCTCCCGCCGACATCCGCGCCCTTCACGATCTGCCCGTGCCCGAGCTGCTCTACCGGGCGGCCACGGCCCACCGGCAGCACTGGAATGCGGAGGAGATCCAGTTCTGCACGCTGGATTCCATCAAGACCGGCGCCTGCCCTGAGGATTGCGCCTACTGCCCCCAGAGCGCCCGCTACCAGACGGACCTGAAGGTGGAGCCGCTCAAGGATGTGGAGAAGGTGCTGGCCGGAGCAGCCGAGGCCAAAGCCAGCGGCAGCACCCGCTACTGCATGGGCGCCGCCTGGCGCGAGGTGAAGGACGACGCCAACTTCGACGCCGTGCTGGAGATGGTGCGGGGGGTATCGGGCATGGGCATGGAGGTCTGCGTGACCCTCGGCATGCTCAACGAGGTCCAGGCGAAGCGCCTCAAGGGCGCCGGCTGCCAGGTCTACAACCACAACATCGACAGCAGCCGCGACTTCTACGAGACCATCATCCACACCCGCAAGTTCGACGAGCGCCTGGAGACCATTCAAGCGGTGCGGGCGGCGGGCCTGGAAGTCTGCTCCGGCGGCATCGTGGGCATGGGGGAGACGGTGGATCAGCGCATCCACTTCCTCCAGGAGCTGACCGAGCTGGAACCCGCCCCCGAGAGCATCCCCATCAACCAGTTCGTGGCCGTGGACGGCACGCCCCTGGCGGACGTGGACCCCCTGCCCCCGCTGGAGCTGGTGCGCATGATCGCCACGGCCCGCATCCTCTTCCCCAAGAGCCGCATCCGCCTCAGCGCCGGCCGCACCCAGATGAGCGACGAACTCCAGGCCCTCTGCTTCTTCGCGGGCGCCAACTCCATCTTCACGGGCGAGAAGCTCCTCACCACCCCCAACCCCGGCGGCAGCCACGACCACTGGCTGCTGAACGCCCTGGGCATGCGGGTGGAGGGCGCCCCCGCCAAGGTGTAGGCATCATGCAGCTCATCGAGGACCTCCAGCGGGAACACGAGCTCATCGAGCAGGTGCTGGGCTCCCTCCGGCAGTTTGCCGAGGCCCGCCTGGACGGCCGGGGCGACCCCGCCGACGGCGCCCGCTTCATGGCCTTCTTCCGCCGCTACGCCGGCGACTTCCACCACCACAAGGAGGAGGAGATCCTCTTCAGGGCCCTGGTGGAGCGCGCCGAGCTACCCGCGGAGCGCGGCCCCATCGCCGCCCTGACCGGCGAGCACCGGCGCCTGGCGGACCTGCTGGACGCCATGGAGGGCCTGATCGGAGCGCCCCTGGCCGACGCCGCGGGCCGCCAGCGGCTTCGAGCCCTGGCCGTGGACTACAGCCGCTCGCTGTGGCGCCACATCGACGCCGAGAACTCCGTCCTGTTTCCCGAGGGCGAGGAACGCCTGCGCCGCTTCCATGTGCGGGAGCTGCCTTCGCGCCCCATGACGGAAGCCGAGGCCGCCGCCCGCGAGGGCGGCCTGGCCCTGCTCGCGAGCTATCCGCCCCTGCACGATGCGGAGGTCCACCGGGGCGACGGCTGCGTGGCCTGTCCCTCCTTCGGGACCGCCTGCGAGGGCCTGGAATACGAATGGTGGACTGACCTGGAGTGGGAGGATGCGGAGGAGCGCCGGGGAGGGGATTGATCGCTCCCGGGGGCAACAGGGTTATAGTGGGTCCCCCATCCAAATCAGGCACCCCGACAGGAGGATCGCCATGACGGATTCCACACCCCACGTCGCCCAGAAGGGCCCCTTCCAGGTGGAGGTCGAAGCGGGCAAGACCTATCACTGGTGCGCCTGTGGCCAGAGCAAGAAGCAGCCCTTCTGCGACGGCTCCCACAAGGGCGGTCCCTTCACGCCCATGGCCTATACCGCGGATGTCACGGGCACCAAGTGGTTCTGTGGCTGCAAGCACAGCGGCACCAAGCCCCTGTGCGACGGGGCCCACAAGAAGCTCTGAGTCCCCTCACCTCGCCGCAGGCAGCTCCACCAGGGCCCTGAGGCCCGAGCGGATGCGGCGCTCCGGGTTCTCCACCACCACCTTCACACGGACCAGGCCCGCCCCATCGGCGCAGGGGTCCACGAGCGCGACCTCACCCTCCAGCGTGCCCGCCTCGGGCATCTGCGGCAGGGTCACGCGGGCCTTCTGCCCCGCGGCGAGCCCGGCCAGGGCCTTGGGGTCCACGGCGCACAGCACCACCACGCGGCTCAGGTCGAGGATGCGGAACAGCGGCTGGGCTGCGGAGACCGCCTCGCCCACCTCGCGGTGGCGGGCCACCACAACCCCGGCCAGGGGGGTCAGGACCGTGCGGAGACGGACCTGCTCCGCTGCCGTCTCGTACTGCAGCCGCGCCAGATCCAGCTCGATGCGCGATTCCAGGGCCTTGGCCTCGGGAATGATCCGGCTGTCGTAGAGCCGCCTGGCGCCCTTGGCCTCGAACTCCCGGCGTTCCAGCAGGGCCTTGGCCCGCTGCATCTCCAGCTCCTCCAGCCTCCCGTAGAGCAGGGCGAGGGTCTGCCCCTCCTGGACGGCCTCCCCCTCGGCCACCTTCAGGGCCACGATGCGGCTGGAGACCGGCGCGCTCACGTCCACCTGGCGGATGGGCTGCACCAAGCCTTCCACGGGAGTGCCCGCGGAGGCCGGGACGGCACCGGAAGCCAGGAGGGTCAGGATGAGGAGGGATCGGAAGGGCATGGGGCGCTCACTGGAGACCCCTCCATCCTGTCATCCCCGGGCCCTCACTTGATCTTGAAGGTGAACTTCCCCTCGTGGCAGTCCAGGCACTTCACCACCGGGGGCTTGTGCTGGCGGTGGCAGTCTGTGCAGGGGATGGGGTCGTGCGGCGAGGCGTGGGGGTTGGGCTTGGCATCCTTCGTCAGCGCCTTCATGGCGGGATAGTCGCCATGGCAGACCATGCAGGCTTCGTCCGGCACCGCCGCCGTGGAGGGCTTCTCCTTGTGGTGGCAGTCATGGCAGTTCACCTTCGCCTTGGCATGGGGCGCCGGCAGGGGCTTGTCTTCACCCGCACGCCCCCCCGCCGCCACCAGGCCCGCCAGTCCCAGCGCCACGATCCGAAGAAGCCGCATGTGCCCTCCTTGTTCCCCAGTCCCAGACTAATGACGACCATGATATCGCATTACTTCCCGATCGCACCATTCGGCCTTCTGGAAGGCTCGTCCTTCCACAGGTAAACTGATCCATTGGGCTGGCTGATCCTATGAAGTCCCGTTCACCCGCTCCGAATCGGCAATGCCGATTTGGAGCCAGGAAAGGCCAAGACAAGGATGGCAATGCGCGAGATGGACAAGGCTTTCGACTTCAGGACCGCGCAGACGCGCTGGTACTCAGTATGGGAGGACGCCAGGGCCTTCGAGGCCGCCCCCCAGAGCGGCAAGGCGCCCTGGTCCATCGTCATCCCGCCGCCCAACATCACGGGCAACCTGCACATGGGCCATGCCCTGGTGAACACGCTCCATGACGTGCTCACGCGCTTCAAGCGGGCCCAGGGTTTCGACGCCCTCTGGGTGCCCGGCACGGACCACGCGGGCATCGCCACCCAGATGATGGTGGAGCGCCAGCTTAAGGCCGAGGGCACGGACCGCCACCAGCTGGGCCGGGACGCCTTCGAGCAGCGCATCTGGGACTGGAAGGCGAAGAACCAGGGCGCCATCGAGCACCAGCTGAAGCGCCTGGGCTGCTCCGTGGACTGGACCCGCAACCGCTTCACCCTGGACCCCTCCCTCAACAAGGCCGTGCGCAAGGTCTTCGTGGAGAGCTACAAGGCCGGACGCATCTACCGTGGCCCCCGCATGATCCAGTGGGATCCGGCCCTGCAGACGGCCCTGAGCGACCTGGAAGTGAAATACGAGGAGCGCCGCGGCAAGCTCTGGCACCTGCGCTACCCGCTGGCGGACGGCAGCGGCGATGTGGTCGTCGCCACCACCCGCCCCGAGACCATGCTGGGCGACACGGCCGTGGCCGTGCATCCCGACGATGCGCGCTACCAGGGCATGATCGGCAAGCTCATGGAGCACCCCCTGACGGGCCGCCAGATCCCCGTGGTGGCCGACAGCTTCGTGGACCCCGCCTTCGGCACCGGCTGCGTGAAGGTGACACCGGCCCACGACCCCAACGACTTCGCCGCGGGCCAGCGCCTGAAGCTGGAGTCCATCACCATCATCGGCTTCGACGCGAAGATGACCGCCGCCGCGGGCGTCTATGGGGGCCTGGACCGCTTCGAGGCCCGCAAGCGCGTCGTGGCCGACCTGGAGGAACAGGGCTTCCTGGTGAAGGTGGAGGACTACACCCACAAGATCAGCCTCAGCGACCGCAGCGGCGCCGTGCTGGAGCCGCTGGTCAGCGAGCAGTGGTTCATGGACGTGAAGGAGGCCGCCGCCAAGGCCCTGGAGGCCGTGAATTCCGGCGCCATCCAGTTCACGCCCGAGCACCACACGGCCGTGTGGAGCCACTGGCTCACCAACATCCAGGACTGGTGCATCAGCCGCCAGCTGGTCTGGGGCCACCGCATCCCCGCCTGGACCTGCGCGGCGTGCGGAGAGCTCCACGTCGAGATGGAGGCGCCCTCCGCATGCTGCGCATGCGGAGCAGGGGACCTGATCCAGGACCCGGACACGTTGGATACGTGGTTCTCGTCGGCGCTGTGGCCCTTCAGCGTGTTCGGCTGGCCCGACGAGACCGGCGAGCTGAAGCGCTACTACCCCACCAGCGTGCTCATCACAGGCTACGACATCCTCTTCTTCTGGGTGGCCCGCATGGCCATGGCGGGCCTCACGTGGATGGGCGAGGTGCCCTTCCGCAAGGTCTACTTCAACAGCCTGGTGCGCGACGCCAGCGGCCAGAAGATGAGCAAGACCAAGGGCAACGTCATCGATCCCCTCGAAGTCATGGAGGAGTACGGCACGGACGCGCTGCGCTTCTCCCTGGCCATCATGGCCGCCCCGGGCACAGACATCGCCATGAGCACCGCGCGCCTCGAAGCCAGCCGGAACTTCTGCAACAAGCTGTGGAATGCCTCACGGTTCGTCCAGATGAACCTCGATGAGTCCATCACGCTGGCGACAACGCCAGAATTCGGCGAAGCCGAATTCTGGATGGTGGGCCGCATGCGCGACAGCCTTGCCGCGGTCACCAAAGCCCTGG
>JAMPXL010000113.1 GCA_023701165.1 Geothrix sp.
CGCTGCTGAAGGCCCTGCCCGACGAGCCCTGGTTCCAGCCCCAGATGACCCGGAAGATGCTGGCGGTCTTCGCGGGCGGCATGCAGACCCATCCTTCGGTTCTCCAGCGCTGGGAGGCCTTCACGGGCTGCCTGGTGATCGAAGGCTTCGGCCTCAGCGAGGCCAGCCCCCTCGTCACCTACAACGCCGCTGTCCGGGAGGGGGGCCGTCTCCGGCGGACGATGGCGCAGGTCGGCGGCGTGGGCCTTCCCCTGCCCGGCACGGAGGTCCGCATCGTCGACGACGGGGGCCAGTCCGTGGCGCCCGGCGGGCACGGCGAGATCGTCGTGCGCGGTCCCCAGGTCATGGTGGGCTACTGGCAGCAGCCCGGGGAAACGGCGCGGACGCTCCGGGATGGCTGGCTGCATACGGGGGACATCGG
The DNA here is from genome assembly GCA_023701165.1 of Geothrix sp. Classification (GTDB taxonomy): domain Bacteria; phylum Acidobacteriota; class Holophagae; order Holophagales; family Holophagaceae; genus Geothrix. The sequence continues at coordinate 422 of JAMPXL010000113.1, forward strand.
CTGCCTCGACGCCGAGGGCTACCTCCAGATCACGGACCGCAAGAAGGACATGATCATCGTCAGCGGCTTCAACGTCTTCCCCAATGAAGTGGAGGCCTGCATCGCCCTGCATCCGGACGTGGCCGACGTGGCGGTGGTGGGCGTGCCCGACGAGAGCACCGGAGAGGCCGTGCGCGCCTTCGTGGTGTCCCGGAAGCACCTGACCGCCGAGGAGATCCGCGCCCACTGCCGGAGCCTGCTGGTGAACTACAAGGTGCCGACCCGGTTCAGCTTCCTGGCCGAGATCCCCAAGAATGCCGTGGGCAAGGCCCTGCGGCGGGAGCTCCGCGCCGTCTCGGCCAGCGAGGGCTGATCAGCCCAGCTTCCGCCGGATCTTGTCCGCCAGGGCCCTGGCCTCGGGATGCCCGAGCCCCGCGGCGGCGAGGCCGTAGGCCAGCGCGCACAGCGCCACGAAGGGCAGGAGCCTCAGGGCGAGCGCCAGGCGGGAGAAGGCGTGGGGGGCGTCCAGGGCCAGGAGCCGGGCGCCGCCCCAGGCCATCAGGCCCATGAGGATACAGGCGGCGAGGGCCTTTCCGGTGGCACTGGCCAGGGGGCGCAGGTCCAGGCCCGGCAGGCGGGGGCGCAGGCGCAGCAGCAGGCCCGCGAGACCCACGAGGCTGGCCAGCCCGTTGGCCAGGGCCAGGCCGCCGGTACCCAGGGGGCTCAGCAGAACCAGGCTGAGGGCCACGTTCAGCAGCAGGGTGCCGCCTGCCAGGGCCGCGGGGCCGCGGTAGTCCTTGAGGGCGTAGAGGGCCTGGTTGCCCAGGCGCTGGGCGGCCACGAAGACCAGGCCCAGGGACTGGAACACCAGCGTCAGGGCGGTCCAGTCCGCGGCGGCGGCGTCGTAGGCGCCGGTGCGGAAGAGGAGGGCGCAGATGGGCCGGGCCAGCAGGGCGAGCCCCACGGAAGCCGGCAGCACCAGCAGGGCCGAGGCGGAGATCGACTGGACAAGGCTGCGGTTCATCCCGGGCCAGTCGCGGGCCTCGGCCTGGCGTGCCAGCGCAGGCAGGCTGGCGGTGGCCAGGCTCATGGCGAAGAGGCCCAGCACCATTTCGCCCATCATGCCGCTGTTGTAGAGCACCATCTGGGCGCCGTCGGGCAGCATGGAGGCCAGCATGGCGCTGATGAGGGCGTTGATGGGGTAGATGCCCGCCGCCAGCAGGCCCGGTCCCATGCGCCGGAGGGCCTTGCGCACCCAGGGATCGCGGAGGTGCAGGCCGAAGGCGAGGCCGAAGCCCTCCTTCCGCACCGCCGGGAGGAGCACCAGCAGCTGGAGCAGGCCTCCGGCCAGCACGGCCACGGCGCACACGATGGCCACCGTGTCCATGGGGACGGCCCCATTCCACTCCAGCACCTTCATGGCGGTCCAGCCGAAGGCGATGAAAGCCAGGTTCCAGAAGACGGAGACCGAGGCCGCCAGGGCGAAGCGGTGGCGGAGGTTCAGCAGGCCCGCGAACCCTGCCGTGAGGCTCACCAGGGCCAGGTAGGGGAACATGATGCGGCCCAGGGTGGTGGTGAGCGCGCCCTGGGACTCGGGGCGCCCCAGGGTGAGGAGGCCCGCCAGGGGTCCCATGAAGACCAGCACCAGCGCCACCCCCAGCAGCAGGACGGCCAGGAGGGTGCCGAGGAAGCGCGCGGCGACAGCCTTCACGGCAGCCTCGCCCTCTGCGGCCTCGGCCTCCGCCAGCGTGGGCAGGAAGGCCGCGGTCATGGTGCCTTCGGCGGTGAAGCGGCGCAGCAGGTTGGGCAGGCGGAAGGCCACGGCATAGGCATCCGCCGCCGCCCCCGCCCCCAGCACGTGGCTGAGGAAGAAGGTCTGGAGCAGTCCCGTGAGGCGGCTCAGCAGCGTCATCAGCCCCACGATCCCCGCAGAGCGGAGCAGGCTGGGGCGGATGGGGGGCGGCTCGCTCACGGTCGGCACTGGGCTGAGTGGTCCACGAGGCTCCCGGGATTGGAGCCGCCTGCCGGAATCGAACCGGCGACCTCCAGATTACAAAGCTGGAGCTCTACCAACTGAGCTAAGGCGGCGCGATTGCCAGTCTATCGGATCCCGTGGCATTCCTGAACGGCGTCGGGGGAGGTGAGTGGCCAACCTGAACACTATTCTCAGCGGTGCGGGGCCCCACTCGGAACAGCGCCGGTGCGCTGTCCGCTCGTGACCCGCATCCTCTTCGACCAACTGAGCTAAGGCGGCGCAGATCTATTCTAGCCCAAAGGCCTAACGCGGATCCCCGGCCGGGTCCCGCTTGAGCTCTTCCATGAACGTCTCCATCCACTTGGTGGAGAAGGTGCCGGCGATGAAATCCGGGTGGTCCATGATGCGGCGGTGCAGGGGCGCGGTGGTCTTGATGCCTTCGATCACCAGGGTGTCCAGGGCCCGGCGCATGCGGGCGATGGCCTCGGTGCGGTTGGCGCCGTAGGCGATGAGCTTGGCCACCATGGAGTCGTAGTGGGGGGGGATCACGGCATCCTGGTGCATGGCGGTGTCCACGCGGATGCCGGGGCCGCCGGGGAAGTGCAGGGCCGTGATGCGGCCGGGGCAGGGCGTGAACTTGAAGGGATCCTCGGCGTTGATGCGGCACTCGATGGCGTGGCCCTTCTGGACCACGTCCTCCTGGCGGAAGCTCAGCTTCTGGCCCGCGGCGATGCGGAGCTGCTCCTTCACGATGTCGATGCCCGTGACCAGTTCGGTGACGGGGTGCTCCACCTGGACGCGGGTGTTCATCTCCATGAAGAAGAAGTCGCCGCGCTTGTCGAGGAGGAATTCGATGGTGCCCGCGTTGTAGTAGCCCACGGCCTTGGCGGCCCGCACGGCGGTGTCGCAGATGCGCTGGCGCAGGCCCGGTTCGAGGACGGCGCTGGGGCTTTCCTCGATGAGCTTCTGGTGGCGGCGCTGGATGGAGCACTCGCGCTCGCCCAGGTGCACCACGTTGCCGAAGAGGTCGCCCATGATCTGGACTTCGATGTGGCGCGGCTCCAGGAGGTACTTCTCCATGTAGACGCTGTCATCGCCGAAGGCGCTCTTGGCCTCGCTGCGGGCGTTGTTGTAGAGGTCGGGCAGCTCCTCGGGGTTGTTGCAGATGCGCATGCCGCGCCCGCCGCCGCCGGCGCTGGCCTTGACGATGACGGGGTAGCCGATCTGCTCCGCCACCACCAGGGCCTCTTCCACCGTCTCGATGATGCCGTCGCTGCCGGGCATGAGGGGCACGCCCGCCTCGAGCATGGTGGCCTTGGCCTGGGCCTTGTTGCCCATCTTGCGGATGATCTCGGGGCTGGGCCCAATGAAGGTGATGCCGCAGGCCTGGCAGACCTCCACGAAGTGCGCGTTCTCGCTGAGGAACCCGTAGCCCGGATGGATGGCCTCGGCGCCCGTGACTTCCGCGGCGGCGATGACCTGGGGGATGTTCAGGTAGGACTTGGAGGAGGGTGCGGGGCCGATGCACACCTCTTCATCCGCGAACCGGACATGCAGGGCGTTGCGGTCGGCCTCGGAATAGACGGCCACGGTCTGGATGCCCATTTCCTTGCAGGCGAGGATCACGCGGAGCGCGATCTCGCCGCGGTTGGCGATGAGCACCTTCCTGAAAGGCGGGGCGTCGGAGACGACCGTCGCGGGAGATGATTTGCGCTTGATGGCTGCGGCCATGGCTAGCCGATCCGGACGGCGAAGAGGCGTTCGCCGTATTCGACGGGGGTGCCGTTCTCCACCAGCACCTTCACGATTTCGCCGGCCACGTCGCATTCGATCTCATTCATGAGCTTCATGGCCTCCACGATGCAGAGGGTCTGGCCGGGCTTCACGAAGTCGCCAGGGGAGGCGTAGGGCGTGGCGGTGGGGTTGGAAGCCCGGTAGAAGGTGCCCACGATGGGGCTGGTGACGTAGTGGATGCCAGCCTCATCGGCGGGGGCCGCCACCGGAACGGCAGCAGCGGCGGCCACGGGAACCGCGGGGACGTAGGGAGCCGCCGGAGCGGCCATCATCACCGGGGCCGCCTGGATCAGGGGGGCCGGGCCATCCTTGCGGATGCGGAAACGCATGTCGCCGGCTTCGAATTCGAATTCCTGGAAGGGTTCGCGTCCCACCAGGGCGATCAGGGTCTTGATCTCTTCCAGGCCCAGGGGGGCCCCTGTGGCGGGGCGAGGACCCGTGGCCTTGGGGGCGGCGGCCTTGGGGGCGGGGGAGGCGGCGGCCGGGGCGGGCTTCTTCGGGGCGACGGGCTTCTTGCGGGAGGTGCTCATCAATGCTCCAACGGTCGGATCGGGCTGGGGAAGGGATCGAGCATAGCAAACCAGCCGGGGAGGGTCAGGTCATGATTCTTCGGATGGATCGGCGGTCAGAGCCTTCTTTCGGAGACGGGGGCCGGTTTCTTCAGGGCGGAACTCTTTCCGCGCCGCGTCCAGGATGCCATTCAGGAATTGCGTGCCCTCCTGATCGCTGAATTCCTTCACGATCTCGAGGGCTTCGTTGATGACGATGGGGAAGGGCACTTCCTTCACGTACATCAGCTCGAAGAGCCCCAGGCGCAGGAGGTTCCTGTCCACGGCGGCCATGCGGTGGATCTTCCAGTGCTCGGCGTATTTGGTCAGGGCGGTGTCGATCTCGTCCAGATGCCCGTGGACGCCGTCGACCAGGCGGCGGGCGTAGTAGAAGGCATCCCGGTTCAGGTCCTGGATGGCGTAGAAGCCCGCGAACACCTGGTCCGGCTGGTAGCCGGTCAGGTCCATGGCATAAAGCATCTGAAGGGCGTACTCGCGCCCCCGGCGGCGAACACCCATCTACTTC
>JAMPXL010000114.1 GCA_023701165.1 Geothrix sp.
ATCCAGTTGGGGTTGTGGAACCTCGCCAGGGCGAGGCTCGCCAGGATGAAGGTGCCTGCGACGGTGTGGACGATGCGGTCGACGTTCATGATTCCTCCTGGGGGGCGTTCATGGCGCCCCGGCGTTGCAGGTTGGCGGCGTGGCCCCGGCGGGCCACGAGGTAGTAGAGGACGGGCACCGCGATGCGGGACAGCAGGGTGGCGGCGACCTCACCGGCCATGAGGCTGATGGCCAGCCCCTGGAAGATGGGATCCGCCAGCATGACCGCGCTGCCCACCAGCACGGCGGAAGCGGTCAGCAGCATGGGCCGGAAGCGCACCACGCCGGCCTCCTCCACTGCAGATTCCAGCGACATGCCCTCCTTCAGCTTCAGCTCGATGAAGTCCACGAGGATGATGCTGTTGCGGACGATGATGCCGGCCCCAGCGATGAAGCCGATCATGCTGGTGGCCGTGAAGAAGGCCCCCATCAGACCGTGGGCGGGGATGATGCCGATGAGCGAGAGCGGAATCGGCACCAGGATCACCCAGGGGATCTGGAAGCTTTCGAACCAGCCCACCACCAGCACGAAGATCAGCACCAGCACCGCGGCGAAGGCCAGGCCGAGGTCCCGGAAGACTTCGAGGGTGATGTGCCATTCGCCGTCCCACTTCAGGGAGAGGGACTCGGTGTTCTCGGGATGGGCCAGCCCCAGGCGCGGCACCGTGGCGCCCGCCGTCCCCTTCATGGCGTCGATCTTCTTGTCCAGGGCGGCCAGGGCGTACACCGGGCTTTCGATGGCGCCCGCCAGATCCGAGAACACGTAGGTGACGGGCATCAGGTTCTTGTGGTGGATGGCGGCTTCCTCGCGGCCCTCCTTCACCGTCACCAGCTCCCGCACGGGCACCATGCCCCGGGCGCCCGGCACCGTCAGTTGGAGGATCTGCTCCAGCCGCTGGCGCTTCCCGGGGGCCAGCTGCACCACCACGGGCACCTGGCTGGAGCCGCGCAGGATGTGGAAGGCGCCGGCCTGATGGCCCTGCCCCGCCATGTAGAGCGTCTGGATCACGTGGGCGGGGGCCAGGCCGTGCAGCGCCGCCTTCTCCCGGTCCAGCACCAGGCTGACCTTCGGGTTGGGCGCGTTGAGCGTGGAATCCACGTCCACGATGCCGTCCACGCTCTTGAAGGCGGCGAGGACCTCGTTGGAAAGGCGCGCGCGCTCGGCATCAGACGGGCCGTAGACTTCGGCCACGATGGTGTCCATGACCGGCGGTCCGGGCGGGATCTCCACCAGCTTCATCCGTGCGCCCGCCGGCTTCGAAAGCTTCTCCAGCTCGGGACGCAGGCGCACCACGATGTCGTGGCTCTGCTCCTTGCGGTCCCCCTTGGGCACCAGGTTCACCTGGATGTCCACCATCTCGGCCTCCTGGCGGAGGAAGCTGTGCCGCACCATGCCCACGAAGGTGAAGGGCGCGGCCTCGCCGGCGTAGACCTGCACGTCCTTGACCGTGGGCTCCTTCAGCAGGCGGCGGGCTAGATCCTGGCCCAGGGCGAGGGCGTCTTCCCGGGGCGTTCCGGCGGGAAGGTCGAGCTGCACCATGAACTCCGACTTGTTGTCGAAGGGCAGCATCTTCACCTTGACCACGCCGAAGCCCACCAGGGACATGGCCCCCAGGAGCAGGGCCACCACGCCGCCGAAGAACATCCAGCGGACCCTGGCCTGGGTCAGCAGGGCGTGCATGACCTTCCGGTAGAGCTGGGTGAAGCGGGTCTCGGGCACCTCGTCGGGCCCCGCGTGATGCTGGGCCGGCTCCGGGGCCACCGTCTCCGGCGTGCCCGGGTGGAGGCCCGAAGCGTCCGTCTCCGGCAGGTGGGCCTCCTTGCGGAACACGATCATGCTGGCCCAGGGGCTGATGACGAAGGCGATGACCAGGCTGAAGATCATGGCCAGGCTCGCCCCGACCGGAATGGGGCGCATGTAGGGGCCCATGAGGCCCCGCACGAAGGCCATGGGCAGGATGGCGGCAATGACCGCGAAGGTGGCCAGGATGGTGGGGTTGCCCACCTCGTCCACGGCCTCCACCACCATGCGGGCGAAGCTCTTGCGCTGGCCCGGCAGGTGCAGGTGCCGGTGGATGTTCTCCACCACCACGATGGCGTCGTCCACCAGGATGCCGATGGAGAAGATGAGCGCGAACAGGGTGACGCGGTTCAGCGTGTAGCCGAACAGGTAGGTGAGGAGCAGGGTGAGGGCCAGCGTGACGGGCACGGCGATGCCCACCACCACGGCGCTGCGCCAGCCCATGGCCAGGAGGATCAGCGCAATGACGCTGAGGGTCGCGATGAGCAGGTGCTCGATGAGCTCGTTGGACTTGTCCCCGGCGGTCTCGCCGTAGTTGCGGGTGACGGTGACGGAGAGGTCCCGGGGAATCAGGTTGCCCCGCAGGGCCTCCACCTTGGCCAGCACCTGCTCCGCCAGGGCCGTGGCGTTGGTGCCGGCCCGCTTGGAGAGGGTGACGCTCGCCGCATGGTCGAAGCCGGGCCGGGCCGCCTCCCCGAACAGGACGATGGGCGGTTCCGGTTCCGGCGCGTCCACCACCCGGGCCACATCGCCCAGGTAGACGGGTTTCTGGTTGCGCACGCCCACCACGAGGCGGCGCAGTTCCGAGGCCTGGAGCACGAAGCCGGTGGCTTCCAGCTCGGTGCGCTTCCCGCCGTCCACCAGGGCGCCCGCGGGCAGCTGGGCCTCGGCGGACTGGAGCGCCGGCTGGAGCTCGCCGATGGACATGCCGAGGGACCGCAGGCGGTCGGGATCCGGCTCGATCCGCACCATGCGGCGGGCCCCGCCGAGGACCTTCACCTGGGCCGTGTTGGGGACATGGGACAGTTCCTGGCCGAGGACCTCGGCCACCTGCCGAAGCTGACCCGGCGTCTGGTCCTGTCCGTGGAGCGTCAGGACCAGGAAGGGCACGTCGTCGATGGTCTGGAGCTTGACGATGGGCTTCATGGCCCCGGGCGGCAGCAGCTGGGGGTTGGCCGCCAGCTCCTGGTGGACCTTCACCAGGCTGGGCTCCTGGGGCTCATTCACCTTGAAGCGCACGGTGATGAGCGCCATGCCGGGCCGGCTCACACTGTAGAGGTACTCGACTCCGGGGATGCCCCAGAGGCGCCGCTCCAGGGGCGTGGCCACCTGGCTCTCCACTTCCTTCGGGCTCGCCCCGGGGTAGGGAATGTAGAGGTCCACCATCGGCACGACGATCTGCGGCTCCTCCTCGCGGGGCGTGAGCCACACGGCGAGCAGGCCCAGCATCAGCGAGGCGAGAACCAGCAGCGGCGTCAGCTTGCTGCGGAGGAAGCCCTTGGCCAGCCTCCCGGCGAGCCCGAGGTGGAGGCTACTTGCCATGGCTCACCTCGATGGGCTGGCCATCCTGGAGCGCGCCGGGATGGTCGATGATCTGCTCGCCACCCTTCAGGCCCGACCGCACCGGCAGGAAGCTGCCCGCGCCCTCGCCCAGGGAGATCCAGCGCAGGTTCGCGTGTCCCTCCCTCGCGATGAACACGCCCGTGAGCTCGCCCCGCTGCACGAGGGCGCTGCGGGGCACGGAGAGGCCCTGGGGGCCCGCTGCGCCGGGCAGCAGGATGCGGGCGAAGGAGCCCTGGCGGAGGCCCTTGGGCCTGAGCACCTTGGCGCGCAGGGTGCCCTTGTGGGTGGCGGCGTCGCCACCGGGGGCCAGGGCCGTGATCTGGGCTTCGCCCTCGCTGCCCTCGGATTCGAAGGCCACCTTGGCGCCGGGCTTCAGGCCCCTGGACTCCTGGTCCGACAGGGTGGCGACCAGTTCCTGCTCGCCCTCGCCCACCAGCTCCAGCAGGGGCATGCCGGGCCCCACGAAATCGCCTTCGTTCACCTTGCGGGACTGCACCACGCCGGCAAACGGCGCCCGGATCTGCGTGTAGGCGATGTTGGCCCTGAGCGCCGAGACGCCGGCCTGGGCCTGGGCCACCTGGGCCTGCACCTGCTCCAGCTCCGAAAGGGTGCTCGCCTTCTGGGCCTGGAGGGCCTGAATGCGCCGATGGTGGGCCTCGACGGTGGCGAGGCCGGTCTCGGCGGCCTTCAGCTGGCCCTGCAGGTCCTCGTCGCCGAGGGCGATGAGCAGGGTCCCGGCGGCCACGCGCTGGCCCTCCTGGGCCAGCACGCGCTTCACCTGGGCCGCCATGCGCGTGGACAGCATGGCCGTCCGCGTGGACTGCAGCGTGGCGGCCACCCAGGCGCCGCCCTCGGGCGACCCCTGGGGCACGAGGGACACCGCCACCTTGGGCAGGATCTTTGATTCAGGACGGGCGTCCTTGCGGCCGCAGGCCAGGGTTCCCAGGAGCGCGCCCGTCAGGGCCAGGGCGGAAAGGGCGGTCTTCATGGCTTCACTCCTTCGATGGGCGTGCCGGTGGCCAGGTCGAGGCTCGCGCGGCTCACGCGCAGCTCGTAGAGGCTCTGAAGCAGAAGGGTGCGGGCCCCCTGGATGGCGGCTTCCGCGTCGAGCACCTCGATGAGCGGCGCCAGGCCCTCCCGGTGGCGGGCTTCCCGCAGGCGCTTGGATTCCTCGGCGGCCGCCAGGGATTCCTTGGCGGCGGCATGGCGGGCCTGCGCGGCGAGGACGGATTCCCGCGCCACGCGGATCTCGTGTTCCGCCTGCTGCTGCTTGAACACCCGCATGTCGCTGGCGGCGCGTTCCTGGGCCCGGGCGGCCCTCGCTTTCGCCTGGTCCGGCGCCGAGAACACCTTCCAGGTCACGCCCACGGCGGCCCAGGTCCAGTTCCCCTTGTCGGCCCAGGCATGGTGCAGCGTGCCCGCGCCCACCTCCAGGCCCACCTCGGGGCGGAGGCTGCCCCGCGCGGCCTTGGCCCCCTCGGCGGCGGCCTTGGCCTGGAGGTCGGCGGCCTGGAGATCCCCCCGCTGGCCGGAGGGCAGCGGAGTCGCGGGATCCACAGGCTCCACGGGTTCCAGCGGGGTGGCCAGCGGCCCCTCCACCGGACCGGCGCCGGTGAGCAGGCCCAGGCCCGAGCGGGCCGAGCGCACCTGCCGGGTGGCATCGGCCTTCTGGGCGTCGATCTGGGCATGGAGGGCCTTCAGGCGCTGGCGTTCGGACTCCAGCATCAGGCCCTGCTTCACGCGGGCGTCCACGAAGTCCTCCATTCCCTGGATCCAGATACGGGAATCCTCCACCCACCGGAGCGCCTGCTCCGCCACCTGGGTGCCGAAGTAGGCCTC